>JAJFFP010000084.1 GCA_021776595.1 Robiginitomaculum sp.
ACTACAGGGTAGTTTCCCACGCGTTACTCACCCGTCTGCCACTCCCTCCGAAGAGGGCGTTCGACTTGCATGTGTTAAGCCTGCCGCCAGCGTTCGTTCTGAGCCAGGATCAAACTCTCAAATTGATTTGATCCGACTTCAATATTCAATGTCTAACCATTGAAAATCGCAAAGCATTTCTTAAATTGTTACGGGTTACCACTTCACCTTATCACCGGTCCGAAAACCAATAATCTGGTGTAGCGATTTCGTCACGAGAAACGCCTTTGTCGGCATCTCAATTGTACTTTATAACCAAGGCCAGAAAGTACCGCCATGACGTCGCCGCCTGCGCTTCTCTTTCCTATTCCTAACTATGTCAAAGAGCCGGAAAATAAAGGAAATCCCTCACCTTCCTGCCATCCAAACTCCCTGTTTCCAGGAGGCCCTTCCGGCGAAGAGCGCGCTTTATAAGCACCCTCCTTTTCGCTGTCAAACGTATTTATCAGACAAAATTCAGCACCGATGACAACACTTGGTCAGAGCCAAAAAAGTCCCCCGCAAGCCTGCCGAAACCGGCTTAACGCGAAACAATCTAATAAATACGTATGGTCAGGATATAAGCTCTGGGTCTCTTTCTTGCAAGTCACCGAAGTGTCTGCCGCCGAAAAACCCGCCGTTGCCCGACCGGGAATGGGGATTTAGTGCCCTTTCATGGTGATGGCAAGCCCTAATGTGCGGATAAGTGCACTTGTCTGCAGATTCTTTTTTGAAACCCTGTTTTTTAAGGCTTTTTTACCCAACATTTATACGGTTCGTTGAGTAAATGAAAACGGCTCTACCGTTTCCGGGAGCCGTTTTATAATCAGGGAGGGATTCGAACCCCCGAGACCCATAAGGGCCTACTCCATTTTCAGTGGAGCGCAATCGACCGCTCTGCCACCTGTCCACACTAAGTGGAGGAACTCTTATAATGTTTAGTTTATATCCAGTTGTCAATTATGCCCTAACAATTAGTGGCCAACATCTATTTCATATTGAGCGACTACTGCCTCCCCCCCGCTTGGGTGCTCATCCTTCGCCCTTCGAGACAGTTTCTTTCGGAAATTCCTCAGGGTGTGGGTAGAAGCTAAAATACAAACCTCATACTGAGGTGAGAGCCGAAGGCGAACCTCGAAGCATGAATTTACATTGCCTGTCATAACCCTGTTCATCCGGGTTATCCAGTTCGGCCTTAATACTTTTCTGGATTACCGGGACAGGCCCGGTAATGACAGTCTGAGGCTTGTTTTATTGATCTTGATCCGCTCTTCATCCTTCGAGGCCTGCAAGGGCAGGCACCTCTGGATGAGGCCTATAAGAAATTCACCGCAACCTCATCCTGAGCCTGTCGAAGGATGGGGTGCTTGGTTTAATTCCGACCTCATGCTGAGGTGAGAGCCACAGGCGAACCTCGAAACATGGGTACAACCATGCCTGTAATATACCCCATCAGCGCACCGGTGGGATACGTTCTGGCTATCCCCATCCTCGTCGTCCTCCGGCTTTACCGGAGGACCCATACTGTATTTTCAGTTAAATAGCGCTGCCTAACGGACCCTCCGATCAAGTCGGAGGGTGACGAAGGGCGGAGTTTGAGATTAAGAAAGAGCTTATCCCGTGCATAGACCATCAGGGATACATTAAGGGACACACAACTGCCCCTTAATGACCCTCACGCTGTCCGGGAAAACACCCTAAAGTGATACAAAACACCCTTTTATCGACCCATAAATGAGCCTTATTGACCCTTATTATCCCTCTAGGAAACGGGGATAGTTTTGGTTTACACACGTGCACACTGAGCAAGTTATAATGGTGCAATTTTAGTAGCCCGAAACCTAGCGGTTCATGCGATTGGCGATCAGGTCATCGACAACGGCAGGCTCGGCCAATGTAGAAATATCGCCCAGATTTCCATAATCATTTTCGGCGATTTTGCGTAAAATACGGCGCATGATCTTGCCAGAACGGGTTTTTGGCAGGCCGGGGGCAAATTGTATCAGGTCCGGCGTGGCGATGGGGCCAATCTCGGTGCGCACATGCTGGCGCAGTTCAGCGCGCAGAGCATCTGTAGGCTCAAGGCCAGCCATCAAGGAAACGTAAACATAAATGCCCTGGCCCTTAATATCGTGCGGATAGCCAACCACAGCGGCTTCGGCTACCGCTGGATGGGATACAAGAGCCGATTCGACCTCTGCCGTGCCCATACGGTGCCCGGATACGTTCAGCACATCATCCACCCGCCCGGTGATCCAGTAATAGCCATCTTCATCCCGGCGGCAGCCATCACCGGTAAAATAAAGCCCCGGATAGGTGATAAAATAGGTCTCAACAAAGCGCTGGTGATCGCCATAAACCGTGCGCATCTGCCCTGGCCAGGAGCCGGCAATGCACAGATTACCCTCGGCGGGGCCGCTAAGTTCTTTGCCATCGACATCGACCAGTAAGGGCTTAATGCCAAAAAACGGTCGCGTGGCCGAGCCGGGTTTTAGCGCCGTTGCCCCCGGCAGCGGCGTGATCATAATACCGCCGGTTTCGGTCTGCCACCAAGTGTCCACAATCGGACAGCGCCCCTCGCCCACCACATGATAATACCAGTCCCAGGCTTCGGGGTTAATCGGCTCGCCCACCGTGCCGAGCAAACGCAATGAGGAGCGGTCAGTCTTTTTGACAAATTCATCACCGGCCCCCATCAGTGCCCGGATGGCAGTGGGGGCGGTGTAAATGATATTGACCTTGTGCTTGTCGCACACCTGCCAGAAGCGGCTGGCATCGGGGTAGTTCGGCACCCCTTCGAACATGAGCGTCGTTGCCCCGTTGGCCAGTGGCCCATAAACGATATAGCTGTGCCCAGTAACCCAGCCGACATCGGCGGTGCACCAGTAAATATCGCCGTCATGGTAATCAAAAACGTATTGGTGAGTGATGGCCGCATAGACCAGATAACCACCGCAGGTGTGCAAAACGCCTTTGGGCTTTCCGGTGGAGCCAGAAGTGTAAAGGATGAACAGCGGATCCTCGGCGTTCATGGGCTCGGCTGGGCAATCGGCGGTAACGGTCTTGGCAGCCTCTTCATAGAGCACATCGCGGCCATCGCGCATGGGCACATCAGCGCCAGTGCGGGTGATGGTAATGACCGTGGTCACATCCGGGCATTGCTCCAGCGCTTTATTGACATTGGCTTTTAAGGGAATGGTCTTGCCACCGCGCACCCCTTCATCGGCGGTAATAATGCAGGCGGATGCGCAATCAAGAATACGCCCGGCAAGGGCTTCAGGCGAAAAGCCGCCAAACACCACCGAATGCACGGCCCCTATGCGGGCACAGGCCAGCATGGCAGTGGCGGCCTCGACGATCATTGGCATATAAAGCGTTACCCGGTCGCCCTTTTTTACACCACGGGCCTTTAGCACATTGGCAAAGCGGCAAACCTCGCAATGCAGTTCTTTATAGGTAATGTGTTTGGAAACCTCAGGGTCGTCGCCTTCCCAAATGATCGCGGTCTGATCACCGCGTTCTTTCAGATGCCGGTCAATGCAATTGTAAGACACATTGAGCGCGCCGTCGGCATACCAGCGCACATGCAGATTATCTTTATCAAAGCTGCAATCACTGACCTGACTATAGGGTGTGAACCAGTCAAGACGCTTGCCTTGCTCGCCCCAAAAAGTATCCGGATTGGCCACGGACTGCGCATAAAGGTGCTCATATGCGTCATTATCAACAAAGGCCCGTTTGGCCCATTCTGCTGGCACGGGATAGGTTTTGGTGTGCATGTCTGCCCCTCGTAAAATTGCTTTGCCCAAGTGTTCCAGTCATAACCGCTTTAGGCAAGGCTTGGGAGCAAGGCGATGATAAAAATATTTATCTTACCATTGGCGATCATATTGGCCGGTTGTGTCAGCATGGATGAATCACCTGATCGCATCATCGCCCACTTGCCCGAACCGGTCAGTAATAACGCGGTGGCGATTGTCGGCGATACCGCCTATTCCTTTGCGGGTTTGCATATGGGCAAAACCTGGCGTGATCTGAGCGCTGATGCTTATGCCTGTGATCTGCGCCATGGCACCTGCCGAACCATTGCGCCATTGCCCGACGGGGTTGGCAGGCTTGCCGCCACCGCCACCACCATCGGCGGAAAAGTTTATATTTTTGGTGGCTATAGCGTAGCCGAAGATGGTGCGGAAAAATCAACCCCGGAGGTTTGGGTGTTTGACCCGGTGAGCGAAACCTATACCCGCGCCGCCAACATGCCGGTGCCGGTGGATGACAGTGTGGCCCTGCCGTTTTCAGATCGCTATATTTATCTGGTTTCCGGCTGGCACGATAACGACAATGTTGATCTGGTTCAGGTTCTGGATACCCGCGAAAACCGATGGTTCAATGCCACCGCTTTTGCGGGCTCTCCAGTGTTTGGTCATGCCGGCAGTATGACCGGCACTACCATGGTCATATGTGATGGGGTAAAGGTGGTGCCGCCTGCTTCCCCTGGTGGCAAACGCAGTTTCGTTGGCGCCCCCCAATGTTGGCGTGGTGATGTAAATCCTGATGATCCGGCCAGCATCAACTGGGAAAGGCTTCGCGCTTTACCGCCAGCATATTATCGCATGGCATCAATGGTTTATGGCGATAAAATCATCTTTTCAGGCGGCACGGATAACCCGTATAATTATGATGGCATCGGGTATAATGGTGCGCCCTCAAAACCCGCCAGACATGTATGGGCGTATGACATTGGCAATGGAGAATTTGAAGTCTTGCAAGACATGCCCTGGCCCGGCATGGACCACCGGGGCGCGGGGCGCTGGCATGACCAGATGATCATCATCGGCGGCATGGGAGAGGGGCAAAACGTGCTGGATACGGTGCGCGCCTTTACGCCGCAGCCGCGTCAGTAATCTTCTTTCCTTCCGTAATAAAAGCCGCGAAAAACGCTTCCACATCGGCATCGGTTGAGGACTCATTTGCAATCAGCAAACGCACCGTAGTTTGGCCATTCAACTGACCAAGCCCAACCATGGCGGTGCCGCTTTCATAAAGGTTCTGACGGATGGTTTTGTTCAGATCATCTGCATCAAAACCGGCAGGCGCGATATAACGAAAATTTATATTGAAACTTTCACGCGGGGCCAGCAATTCCAGTTCCGGGGCCGCCAAAACGCAAGTCTCGGCAAATTCTGCGCGCTGTAAAAACCGTTCAAACCGGTCAACAAAACCCGCGCGTCCATAGAACTTCCAGGCCAGGAACAATTTCAGAATATCGGTATGGCGGCCACATTGCAGGGATACAGCACCAAGGTCTGCCGGGCGCTCATTATCCGCGCCGCGGAAAATATAATCATCATTGCCGCTGGCGATGGTGGATTGCAAAACCCGGCCCGCGCGGCCTTGATGCCCATTAATCAGCAGGAAATTACAGACCATGGGAATGCCGTGCATCTTGTGAAAGTCAAAAGTAAACGAATGCGTTTTACCAAGCCCTCGCATAAAGTGCTCTGTCAGCTTTTTCGATAAAAATGCCGTGCCACCCCAGGCCCCATCCACATGGTGCCAGAAATCATGACCACACTTTTCTTTAAGTGCATTAATTTCATAAATTGCATCATATGCGCCGCGCAGGGTCGTTCCCGCCGTTGCCGCCACAAAAAAGGGCGTTTTGCCAGCATCTTTGGCGGCCATTATTTCTCTTTCCAGAACATCTACGCGCAGCCGCCCGCGCTCATCTACCGGAATTTTGATCAGGTTTTCGGTGCCGATACCCAGCACATTGGCCGCCTTGTCCATGGAATAGTGCGCCTCGGCATTGACAAAAGCCACCAATGGAACGGTGCCGACAAGGCCTTGGGTTTTCGCATTTCGCACAGCGGCGTTGCGGGCAGCCATCATGGCAATCAGATTGCCATTTGACGAGCCGGTGGTCATCTGCCCTTCCCCGGCCTCATAGCCGGCCAGACCAAGAAATTCATCGATCAGGTATTTTTCCATTTCGGTGGAAACCGGCGCAGATTCAAAAGTGCAGGCCGAGGTGTGGGCCAGCGTGCTGACCATCTCACCAATCATGGCCGGCATATTGGCATCCGCCCACATACGGTTCCAGAACTGTGGATGCCCGGTTTTCACCGAATATTGCAAATATTTTTCCGCCCAGACAAAAAGTTCATCATAGCTTTCAGGCGTTGCAGGTGCCCCCAGGTCCAGCTTCTTACGCAATTGCGCCGGCGCATAATAATCAACCAGCTTGCCGCTATTTCGACCAGCGCGGTAGCGCTCCATGAGGTCGAAAAGTCGGGAAAACGCCTCAGTGTCAGACATACGATAAACCTAGAGCAATAACATTCTGACGCACTCTATCAGCCCTAAACGCTTTGAAAACCCGACCAGGCCCCCACAATAGGGTGAACAAGTTTAGTTTGAGTCCAAGGAAAATATATGTTGTCATATTACCACCTATTGAAATTTTATTCTTAATTTCGATTCGCCAAGACAACATAAAGATGCTAAATTCCCTTAACGGGAGAGTTTACGGGGTGAAATCACGGGGTAAGGCACACACATGGTGTGCCAATAGGCATAGTCGTTTCTATCAACGGCGGTTTACAAAACAGCGAGCGCCGGGCGCGCAGGTTCATATCCTCTCGCAAAACGCTGCAAAACGCGCCGCCGGGGCGTTGCGCCATAAATACCCACTGGCCTCGGCGGCTTTGGGCATCACCCAGGCACAAAAAGTGGCGGCAGCGGCTCTGGTGTGCATGCTCACGGGCCTGTTATTTACCGCCACTTTGTCAGTGGCCTGGGCCGTTCATTATTTTCTATGGGGGTTTTTTGCCGCCTCAATCCTGTTCAGAATTATCCTGCTTTTTGTGCCGTCAAAATCACAAAGAACAAGCCCGTTTCCATCCCCGGAAAATTTGCCCGACTATACCATTCTCATACCGCTTTACCATGAGAAGCAAGTGCTGGATGATCTGTTCCGCGCCATTAATGCACTACAGTATCCAAAAGACAGGCTGGATATAAAATTGCTTTTAGAGGCTGACGATACAGATACCCTCAGAGCGGTAAAACAATGCAGACTTGGTCCACAATGGGAAGTGCTAATCGTGCCCCCCATTGGCCCCCTAACCAAACCAAAAGCCCTGAATGCCGGCTTTGCCCGCGCATGTGGATCCCTGATCACCATTTATGATGCCGAGGACCGCCCGCACCCGGATCAGCTATTACATGCCGCCCGTGCCTTTGCACAAGATCGCACAGGGCGGCTGGGTTGTGTGCAGGCCCCACTTGAATATTATAATGCCGGTCAGAACTGGTTGACCCGTCAGTTCGCACTGGAATATGCGGCCCATTTTCATGTGCTGGTCCCGGCACTGGCGCGTCTTGGCCTGCCCTTCCCGCTTGGTGGCACCAGCAATCATTTTCGCGCCCGCGCCCTGCATCAGGTGGGAGCCTGGGATCCTTATAATGTTACCGAAGACGCGGACCTGGGCTATCGCCTGAGCGCCAATGGCTGGCGTCTGGGCACCATAACACTACCCACAAAAGAAGAGGCCGTAGCACGTCTTAAACCCTGGCAACGTCAACGCTCACGCTGGCTCAAAGGGTATATGCAGACCCTTGGGGTGCATTTACGCCGCCCGGCAAAAAAGAATGCTGCCGCCGGTGCACTTTCTATAGCAGCCACTTTGGGCACGGCCATTCTTGCGGCCATGGGGCATGCCTCATTTTCCCTGATTATGCTGGGCCTGTTACTCCTGTGGCCATGGTTTGGCCTGATCCTGCAACCGGCTGATTATGCCTTGGCAGCGACAGGACTGGCCGTGGGGATCATTATGCTTGGCCTTGGTGCCAAACGCGCTGGCCTGATGAAACTTATGGGCAGCTTGCCAGGGGCTATGCTTTACTGGCCATTACAAAGCTGGGCCATGGCCAAAGCCATCATTGATCTGGTTAAACGCCCGTTTCATTGGGAAAAGACCGAGCATGGGCAATACAATGCGCCAGAAGAATAACCGCGTTCGCGCAGAACGCTCTTGATTAAAGCAGGCAAGAACGCACTTATATCCCTATGACCATCACCACCACCCTGATCGCGCTTACCGTGGCATTCGGCATTTTTGCTTTTGGGGCCTGGCGCGACAGTCGGCCGCGCGAACCTGGCAATCCACACCTGTTCAGTTGGAAACCGGTTTATATGATTTCGCTGGTGGTCGGCATTTTGATGCTGGTGCACCTGGCTAATTTGTTTGGCATTGAAACCGGAAAAGGTCGCGGCCGGTTTTAAGGCACGTTGGGATTCACTAATATATAAAATCATAGGCAATCAGCCATTGTGGCGTTATAGCTTGGCGGAGGTAATTTATTCCCCAAATAAATGAGCGCAACGAACGCTAAAGATAATCAAATGTGATACGGGAAGCGTTGCATGCGTAACGCGGCATTATTCGTGATGAAGTGGGAAAAACCCAATGACCCTGCGCCGCGTCATATCACGCTTTCGCAAACAAGAATGCGCCGCTATTACACTGCACACCATTCGCGCATAGCCAAACACGCAAGCCAGATCAATAGCCGGGGGAAATACGGATGAATAACAAGATGAATAAACGCATTAAGGTTGGACACCTCAATGCCTGGCTAACGCTTTTTGCCAATATCGGCGTTGTCTTTGGCCTAATCGTCCTGATCGTTGAGGTACGCCAGAACGCCGAGTTAAACCGAGCAAATATGGAAATAACCCGAAACAGCTTTCTCGCAGAGATCGAGTTCAACATTGCCAAGCCTGAAATTTCAAAAGTTTGGATCAAATCTATCCGCAACCCCGAAGACTTGATCGATTCTGAAATGCGTACGGTAGAAGCTCTGCTCGTCTCGCTGATGTTACAATGGGATGTGAGATTTAAGATGGAAGACGCCGGTCTGGTAAGCCGTGGTGAAGCCCGCCAGCATATATTAAACAATGCAAAGTTTTATTTCGGCAGCCGGTTTGCCAAAAATTGGTGGAGTTTGCAAAGTAGCGGCTGGGACGGCACACCGATGATGGAAGTGGCCGGGCCTATTGTTGACGGGATAGACGAAAATTTTCTCGCCGATTATATGGATGACTTGCGTATCCCTCCCACTATTAACGACCAGAATAACAGCCCAAGGCCCGCGCGCCAGTCTCATGACCAAACTGGAAATCCCATCATTGATGAAGCTCGCCGCTTTATGGCGGCCTATGGCGATGACCTGCGCGGTCATGAAAAAGAAGCTTTGGCAAAGCGCTATGATCGTAATGGCGCGTATATGATCCTGGATGGCAAGAAAACATTTCGCTCTTATAACGAAATCAGGACGCTATATGAAACGCAATGGACCGGCCCTGCGCATTTCAACTGGATCGACCTGTCCTATGAAGCAATCGGAAAAGACACCGTCCTGGTGACAGGTCAGTTTGATTGGGGCACCCCAACCGATGTGTTACGCTTTTCTTATATCGGCCTGCTCAAACGCGAGCAGGGTGAATTTCACATTCTTCTGGAGGACGAAAGTAATGTCGAACATGCAAAAAACTAAGCAGAATTTCTAATGTTTTTTATACAGTCCTTCACCAAAGAGAGTGATCAGGAGCCCGCCCCATGATCCTGCGCCGCGTCATATTGCATTTCAAGAAACAGGAATGGACCGCCATTGCGCTGGATTTCCTGATCGTGGTGGTGGGCGTGTTTGTCGGCTTGCAGGTGAGCAATTGGAATGCGGCGCGGGGGGAGCGCGCCGAGGAGGTGTATTATTTGAAGGCATTGGCCGGTGATGCCAAGGCGTCTATTGCGGCGGTGTCCGAACAGGTTGCTTTTTTGGAAAAACAGGCGGCTGCGCAAAAGCGGTTGGCGCGCTATAGCGATGGTGCAGAGCAAGACCTGACAACACAGTATCTGGATGCCCTGATTCAAGTTGGCATTTATGAATTATATACGGTTAGCCCCCGGCAGGTGACGTTCGAGGAGCTTAAAAGCTCCGGCAAATTACCGCTTCTGAAAACCCCGGCCTTGCGCACTAAATTACAGGAAGTCGATGCGCAAATTACCGTGATACGGCAGTGGGAAAATGATATTTCCCAGATGTTTTACCTGTTCAGCGATCCATTCCTGATCGGCAATTATGACGTTCGGGGATTTGCCGCCATGCCCCCTAACAAAGGCGAAGGAAGTATCGCAGACTGGCTGCCGCCTTTGAAAAACAGGCACGATACGCGTGCCGCACTGCAAAGTCGGCGGTTTCAAAATATCGTTCTGTATCGCGGTAATGTGGGGTCTGGCCTGCTCGCACTCACCAAAGAACTACGTGACAGCTATGTTGATATTGATGCGTTGATCGCCGCCCGGCTGGATACATTGGGAGAAAATCTGTGATCCTGCGCCGCATTGCAAAACATGTTAAAGTGCAGAACGGCGGCGCAACCAATGGCAATAGGATACCGACATGAAATTCAAACTTTCCGAATTTGCGTTGATTGCGGAAATCATCAGCGCCATTGCCATCATCCTGTCTTTGTTTTTTATTGGGTTCCAGCTGAATAATAATGCAAGAGCCACACGCTCGGCGACCGCAAACGCGTCAATTGCATCTTTAGGTGCATGGTATGCCGGGCTTGGTAATAGTGAACAGGCCAGCACCAACTTCTACACTGCCATAACCAACCCCGACGGGCTAACGCAAGAACAATGGTTTCAATTCGTCATGAGTTTTCATGCCGCGATGTTAAATTTTCAAAACAGTTATTATCTGGTTGCAGAGGGCACGCTGGATAACCAAATCCGGGATTCGATGACCTCGGTCATTGCCGCGGTCAAAGACCAGCCAGGATTTCTTCTGTACTGGAAGCAACGCAAGCCAATTTTCTTTTCTGAATTTCAGAGTTACGTAGATGAGATCATTGTTTCCAAGCAGGTTAATTCCGAAGGTATCTATAAGGAGATAGAGCCTGATGGAGCAAACCCATGATCCTGCGCCGCGTGATAAAGCATTTTCACCAGCAGGAATGGACTGCCATTTTCCTTGATTTCCTGATCGTGGTGGTGGGCGTATTTGTTGGTTTGCAGGTGCAAAACTGGAATGCGGCACGGCTTGGGACAAAGACCGAGCATTTGCTTTTACGCGAAATCCATACGGCCCTTACCAAGGATGCCGAGGTGATTGACAGGGCATTGGCCCGTTACCGCGATCTGGACACGCGGATCAGTGCCTTGCTTGAGCATTTGCGCAAAAAAGTGCCCTATACTGCCGATCTGGATGCAGAATTTGGTGCCGTATATGGCCTGGGCAGCCTTGATATTGACCGCGCCGCTTATGAATCCCTGAAATCGCAAGGGGTCAACATGGTCACCGACCCAACGCTTCGGTCAAATATATCCCAGGTTTATGAAAGGACCTATGTGCAGATTGAGATCGTGGCACAGATCGAACAAAACATTGCGTTCGAGGTGCTGCGCCCTTATTTTCTTGTGCATTTTCGCGATCTGCAGTTTGATATATCGGCCACGCCGCTTGATTACGATACGGTGCTTGCTGATCCCTATTATTTCAACATTGTCACCTATCGCCTAAAGGCGCTACGCATAGGACCATTGCTGGTCTTTGAAAATACGCTTGAGGATATAAACCATCTGGTTGATGCTATCGAAACCAGACTGGGCGAGACAGAAACGAAAGGTGCATTATGACCCTGAATGATCTTTATCTGGCTTCGCAAATTCTGGCCGTTTTTGCGCTGATCCCCTCGGTGATTTATTTGGCCATGCAGGTGCGCCAGAACACCATGCAGGCCCGCGCCAGTGCCAGTTTTCAGTATCTGGAAGCGGGCACCACGCTTAATATGCCGTTGATTGAAAACAAACAAATGGCCTCCGTAGTCCGGCGTGGTTATGAGGATTACGATGCACTGGATGCCGATGAAAAAATGCAATTTGGCTATTTGATCGGTCAGTGGTACCAGACCTTTTCAGCCATGTATGAGCTGAAGAAAGGCGGTATGTTGCCTGAAAACACATGGTATCCCATCCGCAAACATCTCATCTCCATGATGGCCATTGCCGGCACACGAAAGGTCTGGGAAACGTATGCACGCAAAGGTATTTTGCCCGATTTTATTGCTTATGTAGACGCCTTGGCCAATTCGGATGAGACAACCTATACCTACAGCGAGCTGATAGACGGCAACGCGCCAGATATTGAGAAAAAACCGGAAAGTAAAAATGACCAAACGAATTAAGATGGAGCGCCTGAACCATTGGCTGACACTGGGGGCCAACATTGGCGTGGTGCTGGGGTTGGTGGTTCTGATCATTGAAGTGCGTCAGAACACCATGCAGGCCCGCGCCAGTGGTAATTATCAGTTTTTGGAGACCTCCAACAATCTCAACCTTGCGGTCATTGAAAACAAACAAATGGCGTCTGTGGTGCGCCGTGGCAATAATGATTACTCCGCACTGGATGCCGATGAAAAGATGCAATATTTTTTCTTTCTGGGCCAGTATTATCAGGTTTATTCCAACATGTATGATTTATGGCAAAGTGGCCGTTTCTCCGACAATGCCTGGCACCCGGTCAAAAAAGATATTCTGACCCTGATGAGCATGCCCGGTTCACGCTATATTTGGGAAACTTATGGCAAAAAGTCCCAGTCCCCGGCCTTTGTAGCCTATGTTGATGCCCTGATTGCTTCAGGTGAAGGCAGTTATACATTCGAGGGCCTTGTTAACGCGAAACCGTCGGAGAAGAAGACCAAACCAGCGGCTGAACAGCGATGATCCTGCGCCGTGTTATCAAACATTTCCGCCAGCAGGAATGGACCGCCATTGCGCTGGATTTTCTCATTGTGGTATTTGGCGTATTCATGGGTTTTCAGGTTCAGCAATGGGCTACCCGCGCCGGTCAGCGGGCAAGCGAAAAGCTTTATCTCCATCGGTTACATGACGAGGTCGTGCAATTAACCGAGGACAGGTCACGCTACGTTAGCGATGTGCAAAGAAATCAAGTAGCACTGTCGGGTGCCGTGGCAGTTTTACAAAACCAGACGGATCGTCAGATACTGACAGATGACGAGTGCGCGGCAATTGCGGAATCCCATATCTATTCAAATCCGACAGCCGATGTGCCGACCATTGACGAGCTTTTTTCATCCGGCCGTTTTGATGCCCTGCAGGCGAAGGACGTTCGTTCGGCAATCACGCAGTTCAATCAAAGCGCCCTGCGCGGGGGTGATGTCATTGATGCGGTGAACCGGAATATTCTCACATTGGCGCGTGTCTTTCCAAAGCTCATTCAACTGGAAACCATCCGCGACGAAAAAAACGCACCTGGCATTAGAACGGGCGCAAGATGCAACGCGGCTGCGATGAAAGCCAACCCACAATTCATCAATACGTTTGTCGACAACAGAGATCGATATGCACATTATGCCGTATTCGCCGTGAAGCCCGTTAGCGAAAAACTGGCAGCGCTCCACGATGCGCTGGACACCGAGCTTGGCATTGTTCATGACGAGAAGGAGGGCACCCAATGATCCTGCGCCGCGTTATAAAACATGTTCGGAACCAAGAATGGACCGCCATTGCGCTGGATTTTCTCATTGTTGTGGTCGGGGTTTTTGTTGGCTTGCAGGTCAGCAACTGGAATGAAACGCGCCTTGATCGCGAGCGTGAACAAATTCTGCTTTCTCGTTTAAACACGGATTTTGAAGCCATTAAAGTGCGTCTAAATAACAGCATTCATGGATACCAGAGATTTATCGATTCTACTGAATATGTGTATCAAGCCGTTGAGACACAAACGCCGCCTGAAAGCAAAGAAGAACACAAACAGTTTGCCAACGCGCTTCGGGCAATTACCAATTCGTATGTTCCTGCCTGGCCGTCTTCGACATTTCTGGAAATACAGGCCTCAGGCAACATAGACTTGTTGCAAAGCACCAATTTAAAAACCGCTCTTATCGAATATGATCAGACCACCCGCATTGCGCATAACGCGTTTGGTATTCTTGCAAACAGGGCGTTGAAATACAGCCCACCTTTATTTGGCAGCATACGCTTTAAGGCGAATATTGAAGCCCTTGACGGCGTAAATTCGTTTGTTGTCAGGGATTTTGATTTTCAAAAAATGACAGACAATCCAAATTTTCTCCCCGCTCTCAGCGTTTATATTTCAGTCCATGCGAACAATCTCACCTTGCAAAACAAACAGTATATAATGGCGTCAAATGTGCTCAGTCAGCTTGAAAAACTGGAGAGCCCCAAATGACCCTTCACCTCATCACTGAAATTATCCTATCCGTGTCACCCCGGAAATTTTACCAGAAATTATCCGGGGCCTATAGTGAATTTGAAAGTTACACTGAATCCCGGATCAAGTCCGGGATGACACGGTTGGCTATATTGAAAAATATAGGGAAAGAAAAATGATCCTGCGCCGTGTCATACAGCATTTTCGTGAGCAGGAATGGACCGCCATTGCGCTGGATTTCCTGATCGTTGTGGTCGGGGTGTTTGTTGGTTTGCAAGCCCAACAATTTGCTGTTGATCGTGAAAATCAGCGGCGCGAAGCGATCTATCTTAAACGCTTACACCAGGAGGTTTTGCTGACTTTGCAATTGCGTGAAGAAAATGTCGGACGCCGGTTCAGGACCAAAGAAGCACTGAGGAACGTGTATCGCATTTTGCTGAGTGATGTAGCTTCCCCCAAACTCTCAGAGCAAGAGTGTTATGCCCTCACCACCATGCACATTATGTCTGACGTGACGGTTGATTTACCAACCCTTACGGAGCTTTTATCTGCCGGGCAGCTTGACATCATCCGCTCCACCGAGGTCCGCTCGAACCTTATTCGTTACCTTCAGGAGAAAGACCGATCCGACGATGCGCTCAAATCTATCAACAGGGGCGTAGCTCCTCTCTATAAAATACATCCAGAGCTAATCGAATTGAGGGGTAGCGAGGGCTTTGGTGAAGAGGAAGATGACCCATTCAATCCTGAATGCCATGCTATGGAGATGCGAAATAAACGTTCTTTTCTTAATGATTTCATCGGCTTGCGCGTCCGCTATCTGGGATATATTGCTACCATCGAGACGGCATCCGAAGGTATCACCCGACTCCACGATGCGCTGGATCAGGAACTTGGTATTGTTCATGAGACAGCCGGAACCAAGCCATGATCCTGCGCCGCGTCATCAAGAATTTTCGTGCGCAGGGATTAGCACACCTCACATTCTGGATCAGTAACCGCAAACCGTAACTCACCTTAAACGCAATGGAATTTCTTATGAAACACACGTTTTTTGCTTTTATCATATTGTCACTGGCCGCTTGCGCCAATCCACCTGCCTCTGTTGCGGGCGCTGATACCGCAGCGCCCGTGCGCGCGGTTTATCAAGGTTTTGCCAAAGGCGATATTGCCGCCATTACTGCCCGGATGTCACCCGATGTGATCTGGAACGAGGCGGAGGGCTTCAAATATGCCGATGGCAATCCTTATCGTGGCCCGGATGCGATCGTGGCCGGCGTGTTTGCACGAATAGGGGCCGACTGGAACGGTTTTGCCGCCAGCCCGGTTAAATACATTAAGGATGGCAACACCATAGCCGTGCTGGGGCGTTACACCGCGAGCAATAAAGCTACCGGCAAGCCGCTTAATGCCCAGTTTGTCCATGTCTGGACCGTTGATGAGGGTAAAATCACCCATTTTCAGCAATACACCGATACCGCGCAATGGACAGCGGTCATGGGTGAATAACCTGGTCAGGTTTTGTGCAGCGCTTGCATTTCCCTAAAGCGCAGGAATAAAATTCATTGCGTAATAGGTGGTCATGGCGATGTTGATCACGCAGATCGCCAATTGCACTTTTTGCGACGCCCATTGCCAGCCAATGACGAACAAGACCGCCCACGCCAGCACCATCAGGCCCAGCAGTGAGGTGTTAAACCCCTGAATCGTTAAATTGGTGATTTCATTGATACTGATCGTCACGAGCATAGTGCCCATAAACTTACGGCGATTTCCTTCAAAGAAGGCCGTCAGGTCAATGGGTTTATTATCGTGCGGGCTGGGGACAACCAGACTGGCAATAATGTATATACCAGAGGCTTGCACCAGCAAGAGAAGGACATATTGAAGCGACCATGTTTCGTGTGATCGCGCGCCCCAGATGGTGAACCAGTAATCCACGCACAAAAACAAGCTGAACACGATCCAGTGCAACAGAGGCAAAGAAATACGGCGCACACCATTTCGGATCATGGTTGCAATGCCACCAAGCAAATGGGCAAGCGCCAGTGAAATGACGATTGATAACAAGATGGTGATGTAATCAAACGGTTCCATAGCCACTTCCTTTGCCGCTTTGCCCGCCCGACGGCTATGGAGCCTTATGGGCTTCCAGTTCGATCTCGATCATAAATTCTGGCAGGGCGAGGCCCTTGACTTCCAGCCAGCTCCCGGTCGGGAATTGCTTGGTATAAATGCTGTTGCGATAGGCGGCCACTTCAAGAAATTTCGCCATATCGGTGGTGAAGACATTTTCAACAATGACATCATCAAAATCATAACCATAGTGCGCCAGCACCTTGCCCAGATCAGCATAGGCGTTTTTCATCTGTTGTTCCAGATCGCCAATGGCGGTCGGGTTGCCCTTGGC
>JAJFFP010000085.1 GCA_021776595.1 Robiginitomaculum sp.
TTTCCATAAAGAAAACTACCGGTGCCAAACAGCAACCCATAGACGGCCAATGTCGCCAATCCGGCAGCGGTCAGGTTTGCTTTCCAGCCGCCTTTTCCGCTCACTTTTGCTGAATGTCCAGTTTGTTTTTCCGCGATCAAGGATTCAAATCGTGCCAGCGTTTTGGGCGATGTGCGCGGCGTAATCAATGTCACCACAACCCAGCCCAGCGTGGTTAGACCAACCGTTAGAGAAAACTGTTGCCAAACCTGCCATTGCGTGGTGCTGAAAAATTCAAGATAACCGGCCACGCCTACCGAAAACACCATGGCGGAAATTTCGCTCCAGGCATTGATGCGTTTCCAGAACCAGCGCAGGAAAAACAATAGCCCTGTGCCCGCCCCCAGGGACAATAACAGCCGAAAGGCCTGCATGGCGCTTTGCAGCTTTAATGCCAGCAATGCGGTCCCGACCATCAGGATTACAATGACGATACGGCCAACCTGCACACGTGCATGCTGGCTGGCTTCGGGTTTGATAAACCGGCCATAAACATCGTTAACAATATAGGATGAACCCAGATTGAGCATAGTGGACATGGTGGAAACATAAGCGGCCAGAATGGACGCTACCACAAGCCCCAATAGCCCGCTCGGCAGGAAAGTCAGCATGGCTGGATAGGCCAAATCATTCTGGATCAGGCTTCCATCGACATGAGGTAATGCCTGTCTCAAACTGGCCAGATCAGGAAAAACCACCAGGGATGCCAGCGCCACCAAAATCCACGGCCAGGGGCGCAGGGCATAATGGGCTACATTGAATAAAACCGCCGCGCCCATGGCATTGCCCTCATCTTTGGCGGCCAGCATACGCTGGGCAATATAGCCACCGCCACCGGGTTCTGAGCCCGGATACCAGGCACTCCACCATTGCATTAACAAGGGGATAAGAAACAGCGGCACATATTGATTGGGGTCAGAAAAATCCGGCAGGAAGGCACGTTTTTCCAATACGATATTATGGTTCATCAGGGCCTCAAGTCCGCCAACATCGGCATGATTGACCGCAAACCATGCCGCCGCGATTGCCCCGGCCATGGAAATAACAAACAGGAAAAAATCAGTGATCAGCACCCCCAGCAAACCACCAGAGACACTGAGCAGAACGGTTGCCAATCCGGCAATGGTTACAATCATCAGGGGGGAGATGCCAAATAACACATTACCATATTTGACCAGCGCCAGCGTAACATTGGCCATCACCAATATGTTGAAGAACAGGCCAAGATAAATGGCACGAAAGCCGCGCAAAAATGCCGCCGGGCGGCCACTATAGCGCAATTCGTAAAACTCTATGTCTGTGGTGATGCCCAACCTTCGCCAGAGCCTCGCATAGATAAACGCCGTCAACATGCCGGTGATCAAAAATGCCCACCAGCCCCAATTCCCGGCAACACCATTTTCACGAACCAGCCCCGTAACCAGATTGGGAGTATCCGTGGCAAAAGTGGTGGCAACCATGGATGTGCCCAGCAACCACCAGGGCATGGAGCGCCCGCCAAGAAAGAAATTATCTGAATTTTTCGCGGCCCGGCGGCTAACCACCAACCCGGTGATGATGATGGCAAAAAGAATGATGCCAACGATACCCCAATCCAATACGCTCAACTTCACTTTTCCACGTTCCCCAGCCCCAGATACTCGTCAACGCCAAGCGCCAGATTCAGATTTTGTATGGCTTGTGAAGCGGCCCCTTTAAGAAGGTTGTCCAGCACACAAACCATAACGGCTCTTTTTCCGTCCGCACTTAATGCAAAACCGCCGACCTTTGCCCCGTATTGCCCGGTAATATCACGCACCTGTGGCGCATCATCGGTGATCTGCACCAAGGCCTCATTTGCGTAGGCGGCTTCGTAGAAATTACGCAGTTCTGCCTCCGTGGTTACGGTGGAAAAACGCATGTTCACGGTAACGCTCAAGCCCCTGAAAAAAGCGGCCACATGGGGCATAAAATCAACTTGCCTCCCTAGCTGGCGGCTGATTTCCCGCTCATGAATATGCCCGCCAAGGCCATAAGGCATAAGATTGTCTTTTAGCTTCGCCGGATCATTTCGTGGTCCTGGCGTTGTGCCAGCCCCGCTATATCCCGATACGCCAAAAATGACAGGCGGCGCACTCAACAGGTTTTTGACCGGTGCAATGGCGATCTGCGCCGCCGTGGCATAACACCCCGGATTGGCAATCAACCTGGCGTCTTGCAATGCCGCCCGGTTGTGTTCCGGCAGACCATAAACCCAGTGATCATCAAAGCGATAATCGGCGCTCATATCAATAAAGCGCGTATCGGGTTTATGCCGGGTGATGACCTCTACCCATGGGGCGGCCAGCGTGTTTGGCAAAGCCAGAAACACCAAATCTGCGCCGCGCCCGGCAGCGTCATTTGGGGAAAGGTTTACGTAAGACTGAGCCGTAGACTCTTCTATTTTTTTGCCCTCAAACTGGCGCGATGAAGCATAGGAAAGTTGCAATTTCGGGTGCGCGGCAATTAGCCTTAGCAGCTCGGCACCGACAAATCCGCGCGCACCAATCACGCCAATTTTTTGTCTAATGGTCATGACTCGGCGTTTTTATTTTCGATGAAAGATGGTGGTTTACTGGCTATATTTTCGACGTATTGTTCTATTTTTTTCCAGTCGTTCAGGCCGCGCCAGAAAACCCGCCAATCGCCCTCATGGACAGAGCCTTGCGCCTTGGCATGATAAAACGCATTAAAGCTGTTGTCGGGGCGGGAGCGCCAAAGGAGCACCGGTGCCGCTTTGGTCACTTCGCGCCATACCGCCGCGCCCAGACCTTCACCGCGTGCCTGTTCATCAACGGCAAATTTATCCAGATATAGCGCCCCCTCCAGTGGCGTTAACAGCGCCGCTGCGCGCGTTTGCGCCGATACAATGGCGCATTGCAACGATAATTTTTGCCAGTAATCAGGGCGTAATGGGCGGCCAAACGCCCCATTGATCAGAGCTGCCAATTTGTCGGTATCAAGGTCATTCTTATTTCGCAGGGTCAGGATTTCTTCACCCCGGCGCACCAGCGTTCCTGAACCGCCATGCGTGAAAAGCTCCTTGACCAGCGCATCAGGGCGCGTAATGGCAACCGAGGCCCCCAGCGGTAATTCCGATAGCAATGCCTTGATCTGTTTCAACTTCAACCGCATACCGCCTGCCAGCCATGGCTGCGCCATCAATTTCTCATAATCACTGGCCATATGAATAAATGAAATTGACTGACCCTGCCCGTCGAGCACTGCGCCAGTGCCGGTAAGAAAAATGATTTTTTGTGGTCTCAAAGCCCTGGAAAGTGCCGCGACCAGTGCATCGGCATTGATGTTGACCAAAACACCCTCGCTTTCACCCACACAGGTCAATACCGGAATAGACCCTTCGGCGGCGGCCTCCTCAATACTGCGTAAATCGAGTGTGGCAGGTTCCCCCACCCTGCCCAGCCGGTCTGCATCAACCAGCTTTGCCTGCACAGCACCGGCACCAATGGCCGTGGCATGTCCACCATGGTCGCGCACTGCATCAAGCAGGTCCTGCGTCAGGCCTCGCAAAGTGTTGGCAATCACCAGCATGGCCGCCGGGGTAGTAACCCGCAGGCCTTCATGCCTGGTGGTCTTTATGTCCTGATCCTGCATGGCCATATCGATTTGCGGACCACCCCCATGCACCACAATCGGGGCCAGACCCAGTTTTTGTAAAAATGCCAGCGCGCCAGCCAGCGCCGCCATATCGTCTTGTAAAATGGCTCCGCCCACTTTGATAATCGCAAAGCGGGTGCGGTCCATTTCGGCAAATTTTTGCAAATAGGTGCGCACTTCGCGCCCCTCGCTCATGCCGCTAAGCAATTGCCGGATAATTTGCCTAGTCTGTTTCGCATCCTTGTCAAAATAATCAGTCATGAGCCGCAAAGACCTTTTCATACACCGCAAAGGCCGCCGCTAATTGATCATGGCTGACCCACTCATCCACACTATGGGCCTGCTCTATATGTCCCGGCCCAAAGACAAACACCGGGGTATTTTGCGCCGCAAACAGCGCCGCCTCGGTCCAGAAATCCACCGGTTTACTGGTTTGCAATCCAATTTTGGCGGCATAACTACGCGCCGCTTCTCCGGCCATGCCCGCTGATGACAAAGCCGGTAAACGATAGAGCGGCTCAAAGCCTTCCCAATGCTCTTGTGGGGCCAGATCTTGTAAAGATCGGCTAATATCATCAATGTCATATTGCGGACCGGGGCGCACCCCAAAGCGCAAACGGCATTGGGGGGCGCAAATATTGGGCTTGATGCCCCCCTCAATATGCCCCGCATTAAAACGAATGCCTGGCAGATCGCCGCCCTCTTGCTCACTTTGGCGCGCCATTTTTCCCGCAGCACGCAACCAGTCAGCGGCGCGCGAAATTGCATTTTCATCCAGACAGCGCTTATCACTGCCGTGCAGGGAGGTGCCGGAAAACCTGGCTTCAAAGCTGGCAATACCGCGATGCGCAAATACCGCTTTTGTATTGGTGGGTTCGCTGACCATGATTTGAGAAAACCCGTGTGCCTGGGATGCAAAATCTTCCACACACAGCCCCGCACCATTTTCCTCATCCGTGGTAAATAAAAATGCCGCCGGGGCATCCGTTCGTATTGCCGCCTCGATCGCACACGCCGCAGCCCCTTTTATATCGCAAGTGCCAAGCCCGACCACCCGGTCACTGGCACGCTGCATGGCAAAGGGCGAATGGCTCCAGTCCGGCGCATCAGGCACCGTATCCATATGCACATTAATCAGGGTTTTTGGCGCGCCGCGCCTGGCCAGTATCTGTAGGCACCCATCGCCCAAATCCTTTACACGAACGACAAAGCCCGGCAATTCTTCTCTCAATACGCTGACCAGCGGGTGCGCCACACCCATAGCGCGCGGCGGATTGCGCGTATCAATGGCCACCAGTTTTTCCAGCCGGTTCAGGAGGGAATTGAAAAATTCAGACATATTAAGACACCTTTTCCCATCAATGGCCCAAGCGCACGACCGGTTCAATGAGAAAATGTGTGATAAGGCGGGTGAGTCCCATCAATCAATTGCCTATTAGAGCGTATTGGTTTTCAGCCTGGCTGTGGGAAAACTTACCGGGTAAGACGTTCAACCACCCGCTCCCGGTCCATTAACGCCAACAAGGCACCCATATCGGGGCCGTGTTTTTCGCCGGTTAGGGCCAGGCGCAATGGCAGGAACAGCCCCCTGCCCTTACGGCCGGTTTTTTTCTTCAAAATACCTGTCCACGCGGACCATGTGCTGTCGTCAAAGTTCCCTTCTGGCAGGTGCGATGCAGCGTCTTTGATGTAATCCGCATCTTCATCGGCGATCACCGGCGTGATGTCGCCATAAACGACGTTTTGCCAATGGTTCACGTCGGCCAGAGTTTTGATATTGCCGCGAATAGCGTTCCAGAAGACTTCGCCGCCGGTAACGCCCATTTTGGCTAACCGGTCCGTAACTTCGCCATAGGGCGTATCATGCAATAACTTGGCATTCAGTGCCATGAGTTCCGCCGGGTCAAAACGTGCCGGGGCACGACCGATTTTCTCAAACGAAAACTCGTCCACCAATTGTGCCAAATCGCGGCGGACTTCCACCGGATCAGACGTGCCGATTTTGGCCAGCAAAGACAGGATGGCCATTGGCTCAATCCCTTCTTCATCACGCAAACCGGCTATGGATAACGTGCCCAGACGCTTGGAGAGTTTATCGCTATCGGCACCCACCAGCAAGGGATGGTGCCCCATGGCCGGCGCCTTTGCCCCGATGGCCTGAAATATTTCGATTTGGGCCGCCGAATTGGTCACATGGTCTTCGCCGCGAATAATATGGCTGATGGAAAAATCTGCATCATCCACCACGCTGGGCAGGGTATAAAGGTGGCTGCCATCACCCCGGATCAAAATTGGATCGGAAAGTGAGGCCGTCTCAATCATTTGTTCGCCACGAATGACATCATCCCAGCGCACAGAATTTCCAGATAACTTGAAGCGCCAATGGGCCTGGCGGCCCTGTGATTCCAGTTCATCGCGCTCTGCATCGCTCAGGCTTAGGGCCGCTCGATTATAGACCGGCGGCTTGTTTTGGCTGCGCTGAATTTTGCGCTGACGGTCCAGCTCGTCGGCGGTTTCATAACAGGGGTAAAGCAGACCACGGTTTTTAAGATCCTCAGCCACGCTTGCATAACGATCAAATCGCGTCGACTGTTTGGCGGTTTCGTCGTGGGTTAGCCCCAGCCATTGCATATCCGCAAAGATACCTTGCTCGAAAGCCGCCGTGGAGCGCACCATATCCGTATCATCAATACGCAGCATGAATATGTCACCTGCTTGGCGGGCAAACAGCCAATTCAGCAAGGCAGGCCGGATATTGCCGACATGCA
Organism: Robiginitomaculum sp.; assembly: GCA_021776595.1. Lineage (GTDB taxonomy): Bacteria > Pseudomonadota > Alphaproteobacteria > Caulobacterales > Maricaulaceae > Robiginitomaculum_B. The sequence continues at coordinate 6,444 of JAJFFP010000085.1, forward strand.
ACTCCCCGGTCGGGCTGGGGGCAAAACGGACCTTGACGGACATGCTTTCAACTCCTGAATGATCAGTCGCGCCTTGTGCGCCGCACACGTCCTTGCGTCAAGATGGCACTGTCTTTCATTTGCCGCATTGACGCCCTGCCCTCAAGGACTAGACTTTCGACAAATTCATGTTGGGGAGAGAAGCCATGAAAAAATTTCTGATGGGTGCCACCGCACTTACACTGATCGCCGCCTGTTCGGGTGAATTATCAAAAGGAAGTGGCCCGGCCACCGCCAGTGATGAAAAAGCCCCGACCGTTGATGATGCCGCAGATTTTATCAAAAAGGCTGAAGCCGAATTTACTGATATGAATGAATATGCCAGCCATGTGTTTTGGGTGCAGGCCAATTTCATCACCCATGACACCAACTGGCTGGCCGCCCGTGCCGGTGCCGAATCCACGAAAATGGGTGTTGAATACGCCAATGGCACCAAAAAATTCAAGGACCTGCCTTTAAGCGGTGATCTGGCGCGCAAGATGAAGATGATCAAGCTGGGCCTGACTTTACCGGCCCCCTCCACCGATGGGGCCGCCAGTGAACTGGCGCAAATTACCACATCGCTGGACAGCATGTATTCTTCCGGCAAAATCGATCTGGACGGCGAAAAAGTGGCTCTTGATGACCTCGAAGTGCTCATGGGCACAGAACGCAACCCTGAACGCTTAAAAGAAATATGGGAAAAATGGCGACTGGCCTCCGCGCCCGATATGAAAGACAAATACGCGCGCATGGTGGAGATCGCCAATGAAGGCGCGCGCGAACTGGGCTTTAAGGATGTCGGTGAGTTATGGCTATCAGGCTATGACATGCCCCCTGAAGAGATGGCCAAAGAAGTTGACCGGCTCTGGGGCCAGGTTGAGCCGCTTTATGACCAGTTACATTGCTATGTCCGTGCCAGGTTGAATGAAAACTACGGCGATGAAGTGCAGCCCGCCACTGGCCCGATCCGGGCCGATATTTTGGGCAATATGTGGGCACAGACTTGGGGCAATGTCTATGAAATAGCCAAACCCGAAGGTGCTGGCATTGAATATGACCTGACGGATTTGCTCAAGCAGGCCAATTACACGCCCAAAAAAATGGTGGAAGTTGGCGAGGGCTTTTACACTTCACTAGGGATGGACCCACTGCCGGATACGTTCTGGGATCGCTCGCTGATTACCAAACCGCGTGACCGCACCGTGGTCTGCCATGCCTCGGCCTGGGATATTGATAGCAAGGATGATATTCGCATTAAAATGTGCACCAAGGTTAATGCCGAGGACTTCCAGACCGTGCATCATGAGCTTGGGCATAACTTCTACCAGCGCGCCTATAAAAACCAGCCACCACTCTACCAGAACGGTGCCAATGATGGGTTTCATGAAGCCATTGGCGATTTTATCGCGCTTTCCATTACCCCGAAATATCTGGTTCAGATCAACCTTTTGGACGAAAGCCAGATCCCCGATGAGAGCAAGGACATTGGCCTGCTCATGGAGCGGGCTCTGGATAAGGTTGCGTTCCTCCCATTTGGCCTGCTGATGGATAAATGGCGCTGGAAAGTCTTTTCAGGAGAAGTCGCGCCAGAAAACTACAACTCCGCCTGGTGGGAGTTGCGCAAACAATATCAAGGTATTGTGCCACCGGGTTCACGCCCGGACAATGCGTTTGATCCTGGGGCCAAATATCATATTCCGGGCAATACGCCGTATCTGCGTTATTTCCTGTCCTTCATTATGCAGTTCCAGTTCCAAAAAGCCGCCTGTGAGCAGGCCGGGTGGACGGGGCCGCTGCACCGCTGTTCAATTTATGGCAATAAGGAAGTCGGCAAGCGCTTTAATGCCATGCTGGAAATGGGCGCTTCAAAGCCCTGGCCGGATGCACTGGAAGCCTTCACCGGCACCCGGCAAATGGATGGTTCGGCCATTGTTGAGTATTTTGCTCCGCTGATGGATTACCTCAAGGAAGAGAATAAGGACCGCACCTGCGGCTGGTAAGCATTGATGCACATTGGAATTTTGACCGGAGGCGGTGATGTCCCCGGTCTGAATGCGGTCATCAAGAAAGTGGTCAATCTGGCCACGGCGAAAAATTACCGGGTCACCGGATTTCGCCGGGGCTGGGCTGGACCGCTTGGATTTAATGTCAACGAGCCAGAGCAGAGTAAATCCTGTCTGATGCCTCTGGATGTGCAAAGTGTGCGCGGCATTGACCGTTTTGGCGGCACCATATTGCACTCATCGCGCACCAACCCCGCCAAAGTTAAAAAGGATGAACTGCCCAGGTTTTTGCAAACTGAATTTACATTTTCAGATGCAGAACAAAGCGTTGATACAACCAAACACATCATTTCCGTTCTTAATGCCCTGAAAATTGATGTTCTGATTGCCATTGGCGGCGATGATACGCTTTCCTATGCCGCCAGACTGCATGAAGAAGGCGTTCCCACGATCTGTATTCCCAAAACCATGGATAATGATGTTTATGGGACTGATTATTGCATTGGCTTTTCCACCTGCGTCAGCCGGTCGGTAGAGCTCATCACGCGCCTGCGCTCAACAGCGGGAAGCCATGAGCGCATTTTATTCGTTGAGCTTTTTGGTCGCCATAGCGGCGAATCTGCCTTGATCACCGGCTATCTTTGTGCAGCGGACCGGGTGCTGATCCCCGAAGTGCCGGTTAATCTTGACCAGGTGGCGCCATTGCTGGCGGCTGACCGTGCTGCCACCCCCTCAAACTATGCGGTCTGTCTGGTTTCTGAAGGCGCGGTAATCGAAGGCGGCGCGCCGGTTCAAAGCGGTGAAACCGATGCCTATGGCCATCAAAAACTGGGCGGTATCGGCGCACAAATTGCGCAAGGCGTAAAGGCGCGAACCGGCATCAAGAATATGCAGCAAAACCTTGCCTATCTGGTCCGCGCCGGTGCCCCCGACGCACTGGACCTGATGGTCGCCAAAAATTTTGCCACCATGGCCATGCAGAAAATCGAAACGCGACAGTTTGGCCTGATGATGGCCATTAAAAATGGCCGCTATTGCACTCAGGCCGCTGACATTTCAACCAAAGGCATACGGCAAGCCGATGTGCACACCCTTTATGATCAGGCGAACTACCTCCCTCAGGTAAAAAATGTCGATGGCCTGCCCATGTTTTTAAGCTAAAAATTTAATCAACCCCAACAGGAAATCTCCCAATGCGCACAGACACCCCACAGCCGGTGCGGCTGAAAGACTATCGCCCCTACCCGTTTGTCATTGAAACCACCGACCTTGAGTTTACGCTGGACCCAACAGCAACAAAAGTGCGCTCGACCATGAAGGTGCGGCGCGTTGGTGATGCCCACGCCCCAATGGAGCTAAATGGTGAAAACCTGAAATTATTGAGTGTCGCCATTAATGGTGAAACGCTGGGGCAGGATGCTTATACGCTGGATGAGCAAGCCCTGACTCTCCTGGATGTCCCGGACGCATTTACGCTTACCATTGAGACTGAATTTTCGCCAAGGGACAACCGTGCGCTTAGTGGATTATATATCTCTGCCGGTCGCTATTGCACCCAGTGCGAAGCCGAAGGTTTTCGCCGCATCACCTATTATCCGGACCGGCCCGATGTCTTGAGCCGTTTTACCACGCGTATTGAGGCCCCGGCCGATGCCTATCCCACCCTTTTGTCCAACGGTAATCTGATCAAGGCCGGAATCCTGGAAGGTGGGCGGCATTTCGCCCACTGGCAGGACCCTTTTCCCAAACCGGCTTATCTGTTTGCCCTGGTTGCCGGCGGATTTGACATGATCGAGGATCAGTTCACCACCATGAGCGGTCGGGACATTCCCTTGCGTATTTATGTGGACCCCGGTGATGCGCCCCGCGCACTTTATGCCATGGATGCCCTGAAACGGGCCATGAAGTGGGATGAAGAGGTCTTTGGCCGCGAATATGATCTTGATCTTTTCATGATCGTTGCGGTACGTGATTTCAATTTTGGGGCCATGGAAAACAAGGGCCTGAACATTTTTAATTCTTCGGTTCTGCTGGCCGATGCGCAAACGGCCACCGATACAGATTTTGAACGTATTGAATCGGTGGTTGCCCACGAATATTTCCACAATTGGACCGGCAACCGCATTACCTGCCGCGACTGGTTCCAGCTATGCCTGAAAGAAGGTCTGACAGTTTACCGCGATCAGGAGTTTTCCGCCGATATGCGCGGCGCAGCCATCAACCGGATTAAGGATGTGGTGGCTTTACGTGCCCGCCAGTTCCCTGAAGATGCCGGACCTCTCGCCCATCCTGTGCGCCCGGACAATTATCTGAAAATCGATAATTTTTATACCGCCACCATATATGAAAAGGGGGCGGAACTGATCCGGATGCTCAAAGCACTGATTGGCGATGAAGGCTTTGCCAAAGGAATGGATCTTTATTTTGCAACACTGGACGGCACCGCCGCCACCATTGAGCAATTTTTGGGTGTTTTTGAAAAGGCCGCAGACGCTGACTTGTCAGCATTCAAAAACTGGTATCATCAGGCCGGAACGCCGCACCTTGACGCCAGTGAGAGCTGGGATGCGGACCGTGGCACTCTGACTCTAACCCTGAGCCAGCATACACCGTCTACCCCTGGTCAAAACGACAAGCAGGCCTTGCCCATGCCAATCCGTCTTGGTCTGGTTGGAAAAGATGGAGCTTTGCCTGTAACTTTGGATGGAGAAAACCTTACGGGACCGGCAGAACGTGTGCTGGTTCTGGAAGAAGGTGAGCAGAGCTGGTGCTTTTCTGGCCAGCATGAACGCCCGCTGGTGTCTATGTTGCGCGGGTTTTCCGCACCGGTGATTTTGAAACAGCAGCGCACACCAGATGAGCACGCCCATCTTATGACCACCGATCCTGATCTTTTTCGCCGGTGGGAAGAAGCCCAGTGCTATGGGCTTGAAGTGTTGCTTGGCATGGCTGTCGGCGAAAATACCACGCCGGATGCGGCCTATCTGAATGCCCTGGCCGCACTGGCCAGTGATCAGAATATTGACCCCGCATTTGCCGCATTGGCCATCATGCCACCATCAGAAACCACCGCCTTTCAATACATGAAACCGGCGGATCCGGGAAGTATTCATACGGCACGTGAACACATACTTGGCGCGCTGGCCAAAACCCATAAAAACGCCCTGTTGGAGACATTAAAAAGAACCGCCAACAAAGGTGATTTCAGCCCCGATGCCAAAGGGGCCGGACAACGGGCCTTGCATAATGCCGCCCTGGGCATTTTGGCCCATCTTGGCCCTTCGGATGGCGGCGCATTGGCCCAGAACGCCTTTGATCAAGCCGATAATATGACCGACAGTCTGGCGGCGCTTATGGCCCTTGGCAATTCCGGCTCCGACCAATTTATAACGGCATTGCAAGTGTTTTATGATCGCTGGAAAGATAATCCACTGGTGCTGGATAAGTGGTTTGCGGTGCAGGGTGGTTCTGGTCGCCCCGGAGCTGTTCAGCGCGTTACACAGCTATTGGCACACCCGGCCTTTACCTATGACAATCCGAACCGGGTGCGCAGCCTGATCGGCACATTCAGCCAGGTTAATCAAAACGCTTTTCATAATGCAGATGGCAGCGGTTATGCCCTGCTGGCCGCGCAGATAAAAATCATTGATCCAATAAATCCGGCATTGGCAGCCAGACTGTTGGGCGCATTTGAAAGCTGGCAACAATTAGAGCCCACACGTTCTGCCCTGGCCAATGCTACCTTACTAGACCTCTTGAATACACCTGATCTCTCCCCAAATTCCTATGAAATTGCCAGTAGTCAACTTGGCTAACATAATAAGGAAAACGCCATGAGCATTCACGAGCAAAAAACTGTGAACGTCCGCGAAACCGGCAAAGGCCTCTACCAGAATGAAATCGTTGTTGGTGAACACCGGCTTATAGCTGGTGAACCCAAAGATCTTGGCGGCGATAATAGCGGTCCAACGCCGATGGAACTGGCCACCGCCGCCCTTGGGGCCTGCACCAGCATTACCCTGCGCATGTATGCCAATCGTAAAGCATGGCCAATGGAAAACATCAGCGTCTCCGTCAGCCATAAAAAGGGGCCGCGTGAGGTTTGCGCCGACGAGAACGATGATACCGATCACAAACCCGGCTTGATTGACATCTTTACACGAACCATCACATTGGAAGGCCCGTTAAACGCCGAACAATGTGATCGCCTTTTACAAATTGCTGACAAGTGCCCTGTGCACAAGGCACTCTCTGGCAATTCTTGTATCCGGACCAGTTTTGACCATACCCAGGTTAAGCATTACTGATCTGTAACAATTTGGTAACAATATAGACAGCCGTCAGGGATGATGTTGACCTATGAGGCGGCTGGGAAAAAAAAGGATATAACCATGAAGACTAGCCTTTCGCACAGCACTGCGCTGTTCCCCGCCATTTCAAGACTGAGCCTGGCCATTGGTGTGGCCAGTGCCCTGGTATTTGCCGGACCGGCACCGGCCGCGCTGGCGCAAAGCAAGCCAGTGCCCTACGCCGCTGTTCTGGCCAAGGGTGCGCCTGTGTCTTTTGCCGATCTGATCGAGGAAATCAGCCCGGCGGTGGTCAGCATCAATGTTGAGACCCATGAAGAGTTGCCGGCATCACAGGTGCCGGAAGGCCTTGACCAATTGCCTGAACAGTTTCGTGATTTTTTCCGCCGACAGCAACCGGGCCGCAATGGACAGCCGCGCGCGCGCGATGGTCGCTCACTTGGCTCCGGTTTTCTGATTTCCAGGGATGGTCATGTCGTCACCAACAACCATGTGATTGAACATGCTTCAAAAATAACCGTATCAATGCAGGATGGTCGTGAATTTGATGCTGAATTGATCGGGCGGGACAAGCTGACTGATCTTGCGGTTCTTAAAATCAAGGATGACAAAAAATTCCCGTTTGTATCTTTTGCAGAAAACATTAATTTACGGGTCGGAGACTGGGTGGTTGCCGTGGGTAATCCATATGGTCTTGGCGGCACTGCCACCGCCGGTATTGTCTCGGCCACCGGTCGCGAGATTGGCAATGGTGCCTATGATTTTATCCAGATCGATGCCTCAATTAACCGGGGCAATTCCGGTGGCCCGACCTTTGACCTGTATGGCAATGTGGTTGGGGTTAATTCTCAAATCCTCTCCCCCACTGGCGGCAATATTGGTATTGGTTTTGCCATTCCGGCACGGGTCGCATCCAAAGTGACCCGCGAGCTTATCGAAAATGGTTCCGTCACGCGCGGTTATCTGGGCGTCAACATCCAGAGCATTGATCGCGATCTGGCAGACAGTGTGGGCCTGAAAGAGCGTGAAGGTGCCCTGGTTGCCCGCGTGATTGATGACAGCCCGGCGCAAAAGGCAGGTTTCAAAACCGGAGATATTATTTTGAGACTTGATGGAAAACCGGTTGAGGACAGCCGTGATTTAACCCGTCAGGTTGGCGAGCTATTTGTTGGTCACAAAGCGAAATTCCAAATATTGCGAGACGGCAAACGTCGGACCCTGACTGTAACCATTGGCAAACGACCCAACGATCTTGGGGTAACAGGCACGCCTGATGCTTCACCTTCTGAAGTCAATGAGTTTGGCATGGAGCTTGGCAGCCTTTCTTCTGATGACCGCGAACGCCTTGGTATCGAAAGCAATCGTGGCATTCTGGTTGAACGGGTAGAAACCGGCGGCATTGCTTTCAAAAAAGGCATCCGCGCCGGCAATGCTCTACTGGCTGCTGGTTCAGTTGATCTAAATTCACCAGAGGACTTTGAACGCGCCGTCTTGGCTGCCCGTAAAGCGGGCCGCAAGGCAATACGCATTCTGGTGCAAAACCGAGGCGGTCAATTGTTTACCGCCCTTCGTCTGGACGAGAAGAAAGCCGACGAAGAATAACGTATAAGGTAAAGCAGCATGCGTATCCTCATAATTGAAGACGATTTGGAAGCCGCACATTATTTGCGAAAGGGCCTGAGCGAATCCGGTCATGTCGCCGATCATGCCTCGGATGGCGAGATGGGCCTGGAAATGGCCCGCACTGCTGATTATGATGTCCTGATTGTGGATCGCATGCTGCCGCGCCTTGATGGCCTAACCCTGGTGCAGACCTTACGTGAAGAGGGCGAAAAAACGCCGGTCCTTTTCCTTTCTGCCTTAGGAGAGGTGGATCACCGTATTGAAGGCCTTAAAGCCGGCGGTGATGATTATCTGACCAAGCCTTATGCCTTTGCCGAACTTCTGGCCCGCGTTGAAGCTCAGGCCAGACGTCGCGACCCGGAAGCCGTGCAAACGCATCTCAAGGTTGGTGACATGGAAATGGACCTGCTGGCCCGCACCGTCACCCGGTCAGGACAGAATATCCTGTTGCAACCTCGTGAATTTCGCCTGCTGGAGTTTTTAATGAAACACGCGGGCCAGGTTGTGACCCGCACCATGCTTCTTGAAAAAGTATGGGACTATCATTTTGACCCCCAAACCAATGTGATTGATGTGCATATTTCACGGTTACGCAGTAAAATAGACAAGGAATTTGATCACCCGCTTCTGCACACGGTGCGCGGTGCCGGATACCGCTTGCAGGCAAGCTAATTGCGTCCAGTCCCTAAATTACCGGCCTTTTTGCGAACCTCAACGTTTCGCTTTACCATTCTGGCTGCCACCCTTTTTGCCTTGTCTGCATTTGCCTTGCTGGTTTTTGTTTATGAAAGCACAGCCGGTGTTTTTTCACGTCAGACCGATGCCCTGCTTACCCGCCAGATTGTTGAATTCAAAAACGCATTTAACAGAGGTGGCATCAATGCCGTCAACAAGATCGTCGTTGAACACAGCACTGGACGCGATCCGTTTTTATATGTTTTTACCCGGCCTGGCGGCAAGTTTGTTTCAGGTAATCTGAGCGCCATGCCGGACCCCTTGTCAAAACCCGATGCCAACCGGCATTTTGTCTATACAGTCTATAACCCAGATACCGGCGCAAAAGAGTCTCACCGGGCACGCGGCAGCCTCATTCGTTTTCCAGGCGATTACATGCTTCTGGTGGCCCGTGACACCGAAGATGAATCCAGGGTTATCGGGCGCATATCGCGCGCTGTGTGGATTGCGGCCGGTCTGGTGTTGGCCCTGGGCCTTATTTTTGGCGCCCTGATCAGCCGCCGTTTCGCCTCACGTCTGGATGCCCTTAATGATGTGGCGCGTGATGTGAAAGCCGGCGATCTCAAACGCCGCGCCCCGCGCAATCATACCGGTGATGAACTGGATGAACTGGCTGCAAACCTGAATGCCATGTTGGGACAAATCGAACAATTGATGGCGGCTACACGACATGCCGGGGATGCCATTGCCCATGATTTACGATCACCATTAACCCGGATGCGCAATCGTCTGGAAGCACAATTGCGCGATACCGATAAAATGGATGCCGCCGAAGCCCAAGTGGCGCTGCACCGCACTATGGATGACGCGGATGAGCTGTTGCACACCTTCAATACCGTGTTGCGCATTGCCCGTCTGGAAGCCGGTGAGCAGCGTGAAAAATATGACACCATGGACCCGGCGCCCTTATTGCATGATATGGCTGAACTTTTTGAACCGGTTGCCGAAGATCTGGGGCTTAGTTTTGAGGCAGAAATCGAAGATGGCCTGCTGATCCGTGCCGATCAGGGTCTGCTGGCCCAAGCCCTTTCCAACCTGATCGATAATGCGCTGAAATATACGCCAAAGGGCGGAGCCGTGGCCCTGCGCCTACGCAAGCAACGCGATGGCAAAGCGATAATCTCCATTACGGATACCGGTCCTGGCATACCGGAGGAAAAGCGCGAAGCCGTATTCCAGCGCTTTGTCAGGCTGGAAGAAAGCCGAACGCAAACTGGCAGCGGCCTTGGCCTTTCTCTGGTTTTGGCTGTTGCAAAAGCCCATGGTGCCGAGCTGGTCATTAGCGATGGCGCAGGAGATAAGGGCAAAGATGGCCCCGGATTACACATTGCCCTGGTATTCCCCATAGTGCGCAAACGCAAAAACAAGGGCAACAACAAAGATGCAACCGAGCCATCATCAGCCGATTGAGCGCTTCCCCTTCTTAACGCTATCGGGCTAGATTACGGTTATGAGTCTACGCCCTTTCCATGAGCGCACCTTCTTGCCAATGGATGATTTGTGCGCGCTTATTAGCGAACGCTCCCCCTATCTGCGGACACTTATGGCCCGTCGGCCGATTACGCTTGAAGCCTTGAAAAAGGCCGCACCGGAAACGATGGGCGCAACCATCAACCAATCCCTGTTAGGCGCCATAACCGAAGATAGCCATAAGAACCTTGAACGGGCTTTGCGTTTGGCCAAAGCCGATACGCACCTCATCTGCGCCTTCTGTGATGTTGGCCAAGTCTGGACGCTGGAAGATGTCACCCGGCACCTTACCCGATTTGCAGATGCCGCCATGCAAGCCGCCCTGGCCAGTGTAGCATGGCACCTGCACAATCAGGGCCTTATGCCAGAGCCCGATATAAGCGCAAAGCATGGCCCGCTCCCCGGCCTGTTCATTATTGCCATGGGCAAATATGGTGCGGGTGAGCTGAATTATTCATCTGACGTGGATTTCACCATATTTTTTGATCCCGACATTGCCCAGAGCTGGCTTGGTAACAATCCTTCCCGACTGACCGCCAAGCTGGTGCGCCAATTGGTTCATACCATGGGCGGCGTAACCCAGGATGGTTATGTTTTTCGCACTGATATGCGGCTGCGGCCTGACCCTGGCTCAACCAATCCTGTGGTTTCCACCACTGGCGCGTATATCTATTACGAAACTGTTGGCCAGAACTGGGAGCGCGCGGCCCTGATCAAGGCACGGGTTTGTGCCGGAGATTTACATGCAGGTCAGAAATTTCTGGATGAATTGCAGCCCTTTATATGGAGGCGGTCGCTTGATTTTGCTGCGATTGAGGACATTCATGCCATGAAGCGGCAAATCCACATTTCCTTGAAGCAAAGCGGTTTTGAAGCAGCAGGCCATGATGTCAAACTGGGCCGGGGCGGCATACGTGAAATAGAGTTTTTTACCCAGACACAGCAATTGATATTAGGCGGACGTGATAGATCATTGCGTGTCCCTCAGACCTGTTCTGCCCTAAACGCATTGGTAAATGCCGGTCATATCAAGAAAGATACGGCCACAGAACTAACCACGCATTATCGCACTCTGCGCCGCGCAGAACACGGGGCGCAAATGCTGGCTGATCAGCAGACACACATTCTCCCCACGGATTCTGACAAACGCGCCGCCATAGCCGCGCTCTGCGGTTCAGATAGCCTCATAGAGTTTGACGCTAAAATGGAAGAGGTTTTCCAGCAGGTTCATACGCGTTATTTTGAACTGTTCCCGCAAAGCGAAACCTTGGCCGTTACCACTGGCAATCTGGTCTTTACCGGGGTGGAGGATGATCCGGCAACACTGGCTGCTCTACAGGAAAAGGGCTTTACGGAGCCTCATATTTTTCTGCAACGCATGCGCGCCTGGCATGCGGGACAAATACGCGCCACACGATCAGACCGGGCAAGAGCATTGCTGACCCGCATGGGACCTGATCTGGTAAGCGCTTTAGCGGCGACGGATGATCCCGACCACGCCTTTTCGGTATTCACGCGGTTTTTTGAAAAGCTGAATACCGGGGTGCAGCCACTTTCGCTTTTTTGTAATCGCCCCATGCTTCTTGATCTGGTTGTTTCTGTGCTAAACACAGCCCCCCGTCTCGCCAATTCGTTTTCTAACAGGGTTAGCATACTGGATGCCATGCTGGACCCCAGCTTTTCCATACCACTGGGCGAAGATTTGCAGGCCGGTGCAAATCGCATATCACAATGCGCCAGAAATAGCTCAGATTTTGAAGGCCTGTTAAATGCGACCAGGCGCACTGCGCTGGAAGAGCGCCTGCGTATTGGGGTGCAAACCCTGACTAACCAGGCCAGCCTTGAAGAAGCAGCCCTGAGTTACAGCCATCTGGCCAGCGCCTGCGTTGACACGCTGGCAAGCACCTGCACCACGCAAATGAAAGACCGCTACGGGGTGCCACCTGGTGACTGGGCAATTCTTGGTATGGGGTCTTTAGGGGCCATGCAAATGAATGAGGGTTCGGACCTCGACCTTTTTACCATTTATCAAAAAGACGATACTGTAGAAAACAGTGTTGATCCAACACGTTATTTCACGCGGTTTACCCAACGCCTTATCGGAGCATTAAGTGCGCAAACCCCAGAAGGCGCGCTCTATGAAATCGATATGAAACTGCGTCCATCAGGCAAAGCCGGGCCGGTTGCGGTAAACTGGCCTGCTTTTGTTGAGTATTATGCCAATGAGGCTTGGACATGGGAGCACTTGGCGCTTGGCCGCGCCCGCGTTATCGCCGCTTCATCACCGGCATTTGAAAAGACCATATCCACACACATTTCCCATAAATTACAACAGCCATATGACTTTATCCTGTTGAGCTCTGATGTCCGCAATATGCTAAAACGGTTGAAAAATGAATTTCCCGACGCCGACATATGGGATTTGAAACATGCCCCCGGTGGCTTGGTCACTATCGAGCTGTTGCAGCAAGTATTGCGAATAAAAAGCAATGCCCAACCACTGCAGGAACAAGAGATTGATTTTGTATTGAAATTAAAAGATGCACAGAAACTCATGGCCGGTTTATTGCATATCCTGCGTTTATGCCTCCCTTCAGCCGCGCTATCGCCACCCTTTGCGCTTTCGGTGCAAAAATTGCTGACCAAAAAAATGAATATTCAGGATTTCACCGCACTTGAGACCGTTCTTGAAGAGAAACAAAAGCAGGTCTGGCAGATTTCTGAACAAATTTTAATGCAATAAATTCGACAGGTTTTAGCGGGCGTCACGTTTGATTGGGTGCTGGGTTAGGCACAATCGAGGAGTTACACACATGAAACCGATACTATTGGCCACACTGGCCGTCGCGACGCTGGTCGGCACCAGTGCAATGGCAAACCCGAACCATGGACCTGCGCCAAAGGATATGCAGCATAAAATAGATGGCATGTTTGCACGTTTTGATACGAATGGTGATGATTTCATCACGCAGGATGAAGTGCGGGCCGTGCGCCAGAAAATGTTTGAGAAAATGGATCGTAATAGCAATGGTTATCTTGAGAGTGATGAAAAGCGCCTAAACAAGCATAAACATCGCGCCATGCGTAAAATGCACCGTGCCGAACGAAAAATGGATCGCCGACAGGCCCTGGACACCAATCAGGATGAAAAAATTTCCCTTTCCGAATATCAGGCCAAATCCTCCCCAATGTTCAGCAAGCTGGACACAAATGGTGATGGTGCCATCAGTGCCGAAGAGCACAGCGCCGCCCAGAAGCAAGGTTTTGCCAGGCTGGATATTAACAATGACGGATTTCTTGATGCCGCCGACAAGCAAGCTCGTCATGAAAGGCATATGGCAAAACGACAACAGCATAAAACATTGCTGGATACAGACCAGGATGGCCAGACTTCAAAAAGCGAGTTTATTGAAGCCATGGCTCCCTTGTTCTCCCGTTTTGACCAAAATGGCGATGGACAAATCACCCGTTATGAAATGCAAAATGCACCAAAACCATCACGGGGCATGGGCCACAAGCCTTAGGCTTGTCTGGTGGTCAGCTAAGAACCCTTTTGGCAACCCATCAGGTTCTTAGCTGACGAACCGCTTTGTGTTATTACTGCCCGATCAGGTCTATAGTGTTGAAAACAGGGAGAGCCAATGCCGGAAGATACCGGGCACACCCATGGTCTATCGCATTATGACCCGGACGGCGATCTGGTGGTCCGCATTGCGCAAGGTGATCATCAGGCAGCATCTGAACTGGTCATGCGCCACCTTCCCAAAATGGTCGCTTTGGCCAACCACATGCTCGCCGATGCAACCGAGGCCGAAGATATTGCTCAGGAGGTGTTCGTGAAAGTCTGGAAACATGCACACAAATGGCAGCCAGGGGTGGCCAAGTTTGAAACATGGATGCACAGGGTGGCCATTAATCTTTGCTATGACCGGCTACGCCGACGGCGCGAAATTTACACTGATCAAATACCCGATAGAGAAGATAAAAATACCCCGAAAACTGATCAGGGCATAATCGATGCACAATTAAGCGCCCATATAGAAGGTGCTTTACAGCGTCTTCCGCCCAGGCAGCGCGCCGCCATAACCCTGTGTCATTTACGCGAAATGAGTAATATTGAAGCCGCCGACAGCATGCAGGTCAGTGTGGAGGCCATGGAATCATTATTGGCGCGGGGACGTAAAGGCCTGCGCAAACTGCTGGCTGGGCAAGCGGCAGAATTGTTGGAAAGTGAGGGATAGTATGAGCACCTTAATGACACGCAAGGGGTTTGAAAAATACACGCAAATCTATGGCAGCTCTCTTGAACATTGGCCGGATTCAATTCGCGATGCGGCTGGGCATTTTCAACAGCGCCACCCTGCGGATGCCAATCGCATTTTGCAAGAGGAACGGCCTCTGGATCAGCTGCTGACACAAACACCCGTCCTGAAAGCCAGTGCCAGGCTACAAGCACGTGTAATGAGCACTTTCCCAGCGGCGCAACATCAGAGCGAGCATAAAAAGTTCGCCATTACAAGTTGGTTGATCAATGGAATCCTGATGCAAAACAATGCGATACCAGCATGGAGTATTATTCTGACCGTCATGCTGGTATCCGGATTTGTTGGCGGGTATTCCGGTTATGCTCACACCCTTAACCAGACCGGGGCGACCGAGATCATTGCCGATGCCTTTGGCGCAGAGGATTCTGCCTTTTTGACAGAAGAGACTTCAACATGAATATTTCCAATAAAAGTCTTGTGATCGCCCTTCTCTTCTCCGCGGCCATCAATCTGATTATTCTGGGTGCCGTAGGCGGTATGATGGCTGCCAGTTTGCGCCATAACCCGGCGGCACCTCCCATACCGATCACTAAAATTCAATCTTCTTACAATTTCAGATTTAACCCGAAAGTGTTTATCCGCGCCTTGCCAGAACCAGAGCGCCGCAAAGCCATCAAGGCCATGCGTATGGCCGCAGGCAAGCACCGGCAAATCTATAAAGGTATTGGCCAGACACACCGTGAACTGGGCGCGTTGTTAACGGCTGAAAATCTGGACGATGAAAAAATAGCAAAAACATTCGCACGTTTGCGCGTACAGGAAGCCGAAGCCCAGGAATTGGGACAAACCATCATACTGGATATTTTACGCAACCTGGACCCGCAAACCCGTAAACGGGTTATCCGCGCCGCCAGCCGTAAACCAGAGCGGCGAAAAAGAGTTAATCCGGCCAAGCAGCGGCAAAAGCAAAGGCAAAATCGTAACCAACAATAAAAGCGCTGGTTAAGCCACGTTCTCATTGATTTTTTTGCTTTCCGGTTCAGAGCGTGCCAAGCCGGTATTGCCCTCCTGCACCGACCAGATAGATGTCGCTTCCGCAGAGGGTTCAGGCGGAACGGGGGGAAGCCAGACCGAGACCTTGGTGCCAACCCCTACTTCACTGGTCAGCACAAACTCCCCGCCATGCAAGTGCACCAAAGATTGTGATAACGCCAACCCCAAACCAGACCCCTTGTGGGATTTTGAATGCTGGTTTTCTACTTGCACAAAGGGCTTGCAAATCAACGGCAGATGCTCTTCTGGAATGCCAATACCTGTATCTACAACCTCGATTCGTATGCCTTTTTGCTCTGCATTTGCCGTAATGGTGACTGAGCCCCCTTCCGGCGTAAACTTAATGGCATTGGAAGCAAGATTGATCAAAACCTGTTTTATGGCACGGGGGTCGGCTTCTATTTCAGGTAATTTGCCAATTTCGGATTGCAGTTTTAACCCGTTTTCTACCGCTCGGCCATGCACAATCCGCACACATTGCTCGATGAGCTCATCCGCACTAACCGGCTGGGTTTGCAAGGTCAGTTTACCTGCTTCAATTTTGGACATATCCAATATGTCATTAATCAGGGTAAGAAGGTGCTGACCGCTGCCTAATATGTCACTTACATATTCCTTGTAACGGGGATCACCCAAGGGGCCATACATTTCATTTTCCATGATTTCAGAAAATCCATTAATGGCATTTAACGGCGTTCGTAATTCATGGGACATATTAGCCAGAAATTCGCTTTTTGAACGGTTGGCTTCAATAGCGCGGATTTTTTCCTGCTGATAGCTTTCAGCGAGCTCGGAAATACGTTTCTTACTTAGCTCTAAATCCTCAACGCTTTCTCGAAGGTCTTTTTCTTTACGCAGCAATTCCCGTTCTTGTGATTTTAAGGACGTTATATCAGTGCCAATACTTACCAACCCGCCGTCTCGTGTGGGACGTTCGGATAAATGCACCCAACGCCCATCGGCAAGCTCAAGTTCAATCGCGTTTTCATCTGCGCCATCATGCACTTCTTTGATGGCAGGCTCAGCCGCTTTTTCTAAAACGTCATATGGGGTGCCCGGACGAAGCAGCGCCGCATCAAGATTAAAAAAATCCCGAAATTTGCTGTTACTCATAATCAGTTTGCGGCGAACATCCCAAACCACAAAAGATTCCGACATGGATTCCAGTGCCGCGCGCAAACGGATTTCAGCCGCATTTAGACGCGCCTGCGCCCCCTTCTGCTGTGTCACATCAATGGCAACACCAACGATTCTTGCCGAAGCAGTCGTATTGCCCGCACGCCAGGGCCGCCCACGCGCATGTAACCAAATTGGCAAATGAGCCGCTCTAAATTCTATATCAACTTCGCCGGCTTCGGGTGCTGCTTGCATGGCAGATAACAGTTTTTTTCTGTCATCACGGTGCACTAACTTCATAAACTCGGAAACGGGAACAGTTTTGCCCTTGGGCCAGTTAAAGATACGAGCTAGTGAATCGGTAACAAAAACCTGATTGGAAGCCGTGTCCCAGTCCCAGACTCCACCGCTGGCTCCCTCAATCGCCAGACGAAAACGCTTTTCACTATCGGCCAGAGCCTGACGCGCCACTTTGAGCGTATCCATCTGCACCAGTAAAATGACGCATAAAACACTGGCAACCAGCAAGGGCGCAATGGTCATCAAAGCAAAAAACGTCAAGGTGCGTTTCCAGGCCGCATTATTGAGGTTTAGTGGCTTGATCCGGTAAATGGTCAACATACCGCCCAGCAGACTGGATGCACCCACGACAAGGCGCGTGTCGTTTGTATCTTTTAATTGAAACCCGCTGATAACACGCTTACCTGTTGCCATGGTTGGCATCTGTGTTTCTAAATTCAAACGTTCAATCAGCACCGGCGATACATTATCATTACTGGAAGCGATAACCCCTCCATTATGATCTACAATCAGGCTCTGGATATTATGGCCGTCAGCCTGCTGCGTAGGGATCAGTGCTTTGCCGTTAATGGCGATCGCTATGATAGAGCGGTCGGCCCCTCCGCCTACTGGCGCCAATACAAAAATCTGCGAACCTGCCTCACCGGATCGCACCCAATAGGAAACTCCCTTCTCCTTTCTTGCCCAGGAAGGCAATTCTGACCCCAATGTAGAAACGCTCGTCAATTTCCCTGCGTAGTGAATAACCTTGCCGGATGGAGAAAGTAAAATACCGCCATCAACCAGCGACATGCGGGTCAATTTTTCTATAATCTTGCCAATTTGCGTGTTTTGCTGCCGAGCATTAATTGTGTTTAACGCTATGATTGAGCCTTCGACATAGCGCCTTATGCCAGTCAGTCGTGTGCGAACCTGCTCGGCCATGCTTGTTGCTGAAAACGCCTGGGTTAATACTGCATCGGCCAGCGCATCGCGTCGTTCCTGCAACAATTTCATACCGACAACCATAATGAAGGCAATGACAAAGAAAACGACGATGACGATAGCTAATCTCGCTTCGGCACCGGAATTTTGCAAGATGTCGTCCGGGTCTACGCTTTTATGCTTATGTTTACGGACGGGTCGTTTTTTGGGTTTACCGGTATTGGTTTTAGCATTGTCCCCTTTACCGGGAACAGCGAAACCGCCTCCCCCCAGGGGGGTGCTTACTCCTGCAGGAGCCATACCGGCATTTCTATATGGCTCAGCCATAACCCGCCCTTTAGTGATTCGCCTCTAAAGAGAAGATAATCTTTCAGAGTCAACGCTGTCGAGATAAAAAAGGTTAACACCTACGACCAATGCGCAAAATCTGAGCTGTATTAGCTGTATTGAGCCAAGAGTTATCAGGTGAAATCCATGGTTTTGAGTGCACCTTTGGCCTCATTCCGGTCTACGTTACTAACTTCTCGTCCCTCATCAGACTTGCGACGAAACGGGCCATTATACACCTCATCATTGTGGCGACGTCTATCGGGCCCAAAATAGGTTGAGGTTCTGACAAACTGACGCGGTGAGTTTATGATCGCACAGAATTTCTTATATAAATCTTCTGCCGTAACCGGTTTGCAACAAAATTCTGTAATGCCCGCATCGCGGGCTGCAATAACCCGCTTTCGTTCCGAATGGGCACTGAGCATAATGATGGGTACGAAAGGGTCGGCAATGTCATCTCCCGTGCGCACAAGACGTGCGAAATCTGTGCCATCCAGCAAATCCATCTGGTAATCGACAATGATGACATCCGGGCCATCTGATTTTACAACATCAAAAGCCTCAGCCGCATCAGTTGCTTCATAAAACATTTTGACCCCAAAGCCGCGCAATATGGTTTTTACGATATTAATCATATGGGCGTTGTCATCAACGATAAGTACGCTCACTTTTTCAAGTTTTGTGCTCATCTCTTAACCGGCTATGCCGCTCTTCCGTTTTTAAGGGACATGTGTAAAGGCGAAGGGCGTCCAAAAAGATACCCCTGCCCCTGGTCCACGCCCAGATCAAGCAACATTGCGCTTTGATCTTCAGTTTCAATGCTCTCGGCTATGGTGCCAATATCAAGATCACGAGCCAGACCAGCCATGGCTTTCAAGAGCATCGCTTCGCGCCGGCGCTTGAGTGCCGTGCGGATGTAGGCTCCGTCAATTTTGATATAATCTACGGTAAGCGCGCGCAAATACTGAAACGATGCAGCACCCGCCCCAAAATCGTCCAGACACACCTGGTGTCCAAGTTTTCTAATCTTCTGAATAACCCGGTTGGCCTGTTCAAGATCAGCAATAATTGAAGATTCTGTAATCTCCAGCATTAGATTGGATCTTGGGAAGTTGACCCTTGTCATTGCACGATACAAATCAGTGATGAATTTCGTCGATGATAACGAACGCCCGGATACATTAACCGCCAGCTTTACAGCAGGGTTTGTTCCCTCAGTGGAAAGATAATTGATTGCTTGCTTTAGAATGATATCGTCCAGTTCCATGACAATACCGGTTTCCTCCGCAAAACGGATCATCTGGTAAGGCGATATGTTTTCTTCAAAACGCACTAACACCTCATAATGATGGAGGTCTTTTGTTTTCAAATCTACGATTGGCTGTTGCATGAAAGCCAGTTTGTCTGAAGCAAGCATGGACCGAAAACGTGTCATGCGCGCGCCAGTCTCTTCCATAAGGACCTCTAGCGAGCGACTAAGTGCCTCCATGCCCGCTTTACCGTTATCCGATGTTGAAAACTGATTGACGGCAAAGGCCAGCGCACTGGCTGCATCCTGCTCGCTCATGTCTGATTTTAAAGCAATGGTCCCGGCTTCAACACGAATACCTTCATGCTCCGGGTCCAATGATTTGGAAAGTGCCTGAATCTTGTCAGTTATGGTTTCCAGCTTTGCTTCACCTGTGTGCAGGATAGCATATTTACCATCCCCTTGCAGACCAGCAGCATCTGCAAATGATTCTGCCCTGAGCAAGGCACCGGTTTGTCCAAGAAACTCTTCTGCAGCTTCATCTTGTAATCGTGATGCAAAATCTTCCTGTCCCTCAAAAGAAAACAGGCTTAATTTGACGTCCTGCCCGGACTTTCTGGCACTTTGCAATGCCTCACGAGCAACCGCCTCAAAACCTTCTGCCTCAACCAGACCCGTGTGCGCATCTCGTTCAACCGTAGCAATGGCCGGTCCACTCCGCAATTCATAGGAAAAAGTAAAGCAGATCACACCCTCATTTCCCGGAAAACGACACCCGCTCAGCATAAGCTGGTCCTGACCATTATGCGCATCAATACGAACACATAAAGGGCCAAAACGCTGCCCTGCTTCAACAGTTTTGATCAAATGCTCTAATAACCCCCGATCGCAAAGTGCAATCAACTCTACAATTGGCCTGCCTGACAAACTGGCCGCATCGGTCACAGAAAGTGGTTGAGCGGCACCCAGAGCAAATGTGATAATACCATCATTACCCACTTCCAGCAGCAAGTCAGCACTTGCAAAGGCAAATGCCAGAAAACGATTACGCTGTGCCGTTGGGTTCATTTCTGGCTCCTAAACGCGATAAAGTATGAAGCAGGGAAGTTGTTACCTCGTTAAGACGAGCGCCTTAATCAAGCCGCCATAGCGGCCACGCTGCGCCGCGCCAGCACATCGGCATCCTTATTGCCGGAATATGCTCGTGTAATTTGCACCAAGACCGCAAAATGGGCGCTAAGCTCATCATAATCCATGTCTTCATGACCAAACATGGCCAGAAGGTCGTCGCTTTGTTCAGCCAAACGGCTTTCCAGTTTCTGTACCACTTTGTCTTTCGCGGCCTGAAACCCGCCTTGCGAGGCATAAGGCTGAATACTAACAAGAACAGAAACCGCATTTACGGCCGCTTCAACTTTATCCTGGCCGAGTTTTTTAGAAACATCCGGCATGGTTTGCCGACCGGTAAGCCGTCCTCTTTTTCTGGGCATAACCTGCTCTATGCACTTTTGAATTCTGCGCATATGTTTGTCCCAGATTTCACCACATTTTGCACGTTGCCCGGCCAGGCGCTTGCCCCACGGTCCTGATGGGTCCACATCAAACTCACTCAACCACCCTGTCGTTAAATCTATGAAACTTTTCATCGATTTTTTATATAGAGTTGGGTCACATAACTGCTCTTCAGGCCAAATAAAAGTCTCCAGCCACACATCATTGCGATCCAGCAAAGCATCCCCAACACTTTTTAACTCGGTTTTGCTCATCACCAGATCATTTGAATGGCCAGTTACTTTTTCAACGGCCCTGAAGACATGAAATGGGTGTAACAGGCAGGATGTCACCAGATATAATAAGTATGGGGTAATTTCAGGGCTTTGGGTCATCAAATGCTCATTAAATTCCCGTAGAGGAATTAGATGAGAGTCATCCAGACTTTTGATTTGTTCTGGCCACCCACCAAAAAAACCTTCCAAGGCTTCGGCATGCGGCAAAAGTGAAAACAGAATATCGAGCTGGTATAACTTGCCTTTGCCGAACCTGGCTGCAAGTGACTGCCGACCCTCTTTAGTGCCCATCAGTTTCAGATAATTTGAACAGATAGCATCACGCATATCGCCTGCTTCTTCTTTTCCAGACAACCATGCCGTTGCCAGAACAGGGTCCAGTTCCCGTAAATAATGATCCCATACCTCCTGCAACAAGCCATACTCAATCTGGTCACATCTTTTGGCTTCATTAACAACAAGTGGCTGAACCGTATTAAACAGGATTTGCCAGCGATCTTCCTCTATTTCTTTATCTTCCAAAAAGCAGAGTAGGTCGTCATAAGGTAAATCTGACTCCCCATCAGCTTTCGCCGCTTTAATTGTCATAACCAAATTGGCCCGTTGCGCTTCAGACAACACAGAAAAAAGCGCATGAAGCTGCTCAGACTGATTTGAAGAAAGAGAAATTACAACCACCTTAAATCCCCGATATTTCCTCCATTATGGAGAGAGGATATTAACGCTCAATTTACGATGACGCTGCCTTTACTGGGTAGAGCGGTGTGTGGAGGGTAATTTCAACACGACTTTCAGGCCACCAAGCTCGCTGTTTTCCAGCCAGATTTTACCCCCATACGCCCCCACCAGGTCATTCACGATCGACAAGCCAAGGCCAGAACCCGGCGCGTTCTCGTCCAATCTCTCTCCTCTTGCCAGAACGGCTTCGCGCTTTTGTTCCGGCAGGCCTGGTCCATTATCTTCGACATGAATTTCCATCATCGACTGACCAGATGATTGCGCACAAACACGCACCAGACCTTGCGACCATTTACAGGCATTTTCCATCAGATTGCCCAGCATTTCATCCAGATCCTGTCGCTCTCCACGAAATACAAGGTCCTCCGGGACAGAGGTTTCTATTTTCATACCTTTATCTTTGAACAGCCTTTCCAGCGTTCTTTGCATATCCATGACGGCTTCATAAACCGGTGTACGAACGCCTACCACCTGCGCCCTGGCGGCCAGGCTGGCTCTGCGTAGATGATGATCAACCTGTCGGGCCATTCCTCTGGCCTGACGCTGCACAAGTTTTTCCAAAGAAGACCTTTCCTTTGTCGTTTCATTAAGCAGAACAGAAATTGGTGTTTTGAGAGCGTGGGCCAGATTACCAACATGGGTTCGCGCCCTTTCCACCACCTCTTTATTGTGTCCAAGGAGGTGATTTATCTCTTCTGTGAGCGGCATTAGCTCCGCCGGGTATTCCCCTTCTATTTTCTCGGCTTCACCTTCTCGCACATGGGCTATCGCTTTTCGTATCTGATAGATGGGTGCAAGTCCGATACGCACCTGGATGATCACTGCTAAGACCAGACCCGTTGCAAACAAACCCAATAACCAGGCCACAACCATCCTGAATCTGGCAATCTCCCTGGTGCCGGGCCTGCTATCTGCAGCGGCGGTAATGGCAATAACGCTACGCTGATCAGGCAAACGCACCACTCTTGTCAAAGAATGCAATGGCTCATTATCCGGGCCCGAAAATTCTGCTGTGATATTCGACCCGGCTTTGTCGCGCGCCTCTGAGATGATAGAGTTTGGAACCAATAACTCACTGTCAAAAAGCGATTCCGAGCGCCCAACCTGCTCTTTCTTGCTTTTCTCAGCCAGTGAAGTGATTTGCCAATACTGACCTGAAAACACCCTCTCAAATCGAGGGTCACCTGGAGTTCTGGTAAGGTAAAACTTACCTTCTGGTGAGACTTCTGCAAAGGCTGCCAATGATTCTATAACCGCGTTCAGTCTTTCATCGTCTACCCTGTGAACAGAACGACTGTAATGCGTGGTCAACACAAAAGCGCCAGCAATCAGCAATGCAGCGGTCCACAAGACTGCCCCGGCTATCAGGCGTGCCGCAAGGGAGTTCTTATACTTCACGGTCTGTCGTAGCCGGGTCTACCAAGCGATACCCAAGGCCTCTGACCGTTAAAATTCGTTCTGTGCCGATTTTTTTTCGCAGGCGCCCGATAAAGACTTCTATCGTATTGGAATCTCGATCAAAATCCTGATCGTATATATGTTCTGTGAGCTCTGATCTGGAAATAACCCGATTGGCGTGGTGTGACAGATAACTCAGCAATCTAAATTCATGAGATGTCAGCTTCACCGGCGCGCCGCTTATAAATACTCTGGCACCTTTGGTATCAACAGACAGATCCCCAATTTCAATCGTGGACGTGACATGACCCGCAGCCCGGCGCACCAGCGCTCTTAATCGAGCCAGCAA
This sequence comes from Robiginitomaculum sp., assembly GCA_021776595.1. Taxonomy (GTDB): domain Bacteria; phylum Pseudomonadota; class Alphaproteobacteria; order Caulobacterales; family Maricaulaceae; genus Robiginitomaculum_B. The sequence goes on from JAJFFP010000085.1 coordinate 30,112, forward strand.
TTCTTCTGTATGGAAAGGTTTGGTCAGATAATCGTCTGCGCCGGCATCAAAGCCTGCAACTTTTTCACTCCAGCGATCGCGCGCGGTTAGGATAAGCACCGGAAAGGTCAGCCCGGCCCGACGCCACCGCTCCAAAACCGTGACCCCATCAATTTCAGGTAAACCCAGATCCAGCACAATGGAGTCATAAGGTTCTGTTTCACCAAGAAACAGCCCTTCTTCGCCATCAAATGCCTTATCAACGACATACCCGGAATCTTCGAGTGCAGAAACAAGCTGGCGGTTTAAATCCGGGTCATCTTCTACTACAAGCAATCTCATCCTAGTTTCCCCTTGAGCCCAATACCCTGCCCGTCCTTGCATCAACACGCACTTCGACCATTCGACCATCAACACTCATCATTTTAACAACGTATTCGCGTTGTCCACTGGCCCCTCTTTTAAGGTATGTCGTGCTATGGCGTAGGTCAGGATAGCGCTTTTTTACAATACGCAAGGCTTTCCTGGCGCACATAACATCCCCGCTCTTGCAAGCATTTCGCGCCTGCTCACCCGTCAGACGTTGCGCAAAAACGGAGTTGCGGTCATGCGCCGCAGCAGGTGGTGCCAATAGCGCCGATGCAGTAAAAACCGTCCACAGAAGTATGATGTTTACTAATCTCATAGCCGCCAATATTGCCCATAGGTTCTGAACCGCGTGTGAACGCGCTCATACCCCCAATTCCTTCCTCGGATTGTATTCCACTTTAGGTGTCCAGTCAGCAATATATTTTTTTAGATTAGCATCTACTGTCTCTGGTAGGATTATCATCAGCTTTACCAGTAAATCTCCGGCTTTGCCTTTACGAGATTTAACGCCCTTGCCTTTTAAACGTAATACCTTCCCGGAAGAAGAATTAGGGGGCAAAGTCAAAGTAACACTACCTGATGGGGTGGGCACCGGCACCTTACCACCAATCACAGCTTCTTTAAGCGAAATGGGAAGATCCAGGTTAATGTTTTGCCCATCCCGTTTATAATATTTATGTGGCCGCACTCTGATTTCCACAATGGCATCGCCGGGAGGCCCACCCCCGGTTCCAGGATTACCCTGCCCTCGCAAACGTAACAAATCGCCATCTTTGGTGCCTGGAGGAATGGAAATTTTTAATTGTTTCCCGTCACTCATTCTGACCTGTTTAGAGGTGCCGTTAATGGCATCCAGAAAATCCACTGGTAAAGTGTAACGGATGTCATCGCCCCGAAAAGCATAGCTCTGGCGCTGTCCTCCGCGAGGATGAGAGCCGAACAGATCGGATAGAATATCGGAAATATCTTCAAAACCACCGGGGGCAAATCCGCCTGGAAAGCCATGCGCCTGTCCAGGGAACCCCTGGGCTCCGGTTGGGTTGCCCGAAGCATCTATCTCGCCGCGATCAAACCGCGCCCGTTCCTCATCATTATTCAATAATGCAAAAGCCGCACTGGCTTCCTTGAAAAGGCCCTCAGCCTTCTCATCATCCGGACAGACATCCGGATGGTGTTTTTTCGCAAGCGCTCTATAGGCTTTTCGTATTTCATCCTTGCTTGCTGTTTTAGCCACACCAAGGACTTTATAAGGATCATTTGCCATTTTAATCTCTCCAGCACCACATTTAGCGCACTAAGGAGAAGAAAAAAGGGGGGGCATGATTAAATGTAGAGAATTTTTCGTCTCTCCACTCCCAAAATGTTATTTACAGAGTATTGCGCCACGCCAATATCAAGCATATCTGGCAACCCCATTGGAAACCATGCGTCAAGTTGTGTGTTGTCATAAACCACTTTGGTTTCCGATACCGTTAATTCACTTAATAGCGCTCCAGAATCATATATCCTAACACGATAGGATGGTATTGGCGTATCAGAGGGCACATCACCAGGCCCCCAATAATCACCTCCTTTACGCGCCCGACGCACCCAGCTTACTTCAATACCTGATACCAGAGTTTTTGCTTGCAAGTGCACAGGTGAAGGTATTTTTGCCGCACGGTCTGTATAGATTACCGTAACGGAAGTTTCCCCTAACCCGCCTGGTTCTGCGGTTATAGCGCGCGCCAGAAATTCAACCGGTATTCCAATCTCATAATCCCGCATGGGAAGAACCTGGCTCGCGCCATTCATCAAAACACAGCGCGCATTGGGGCTAACAGGAAAAGCCAAAGCATCATCTGAACCAGCCAGCGCCCTAAGCAAGCCAGACAGGACATATGTGTTTTCAGCACTTAATGAAGCCTGTAGAAACTGTAAGATTTCCCAGTGGCCATTAGCATGTTCTATCGCTAATACATTTTTCCCGGCGAGAACCTGTGCTTTGGTGGCGGAAGATAAACTACTCCCGTAAAGCTGCACCGTTAATAATGCGCCATAATCCCAACGCCCATAGACCAGGCCTGGAGTCGTAAAACTTAGCACTTCCCCCATAATCGCCGGAGTTTGCAATCGCAAGCGTTCGTCAATAGTAGAACGTTCTGACAGTATCATTTCTGCGTCCCACGGCTCCGCAAAGGCGGCAACTCTAGGTCCAGACCTTTGCGCCTCGCCGGGTAATAACGGTAAATCCATAATGGCCAGTGCAGGCGGACCTGGATTAAAAGATGGTTGCTGTGCAAGGCCCGGCCTTGCGCCCGATACGACTGATAAAGACGCAGGACTCTGAGAACGTAATGCCAAAACACGTTGTCTCGTATCATCCAGTTTTTGCACACGCCAGTTTCTATCCGCATCAAGCGCATTGACACGGATTAAGTCGCCCGGTTCGAGCGCCAGAAACGAAGGAGGAAGCGTTGCCTTTGCACTATGTTCGGCCGCACGGGTTCTTGCCAGAATATCGCGGGCACTCTCACTGACAAAGATATGATCAGCCACTAAAGGCAAGGCAATATCCAGCGTGCGCCGCTTTAGCGCTTCGGTGCCCATAGCACTGGCAGATGCAGGTTGATAATCATCACTTTCGCTGACGAATTGTATGCGCACCTCAATTGGCAGTGCTTCACGATCAGGGGTCAATAGTGATGATGCTGTCCCTTCGGTTTCCAACACGACTTGATCGGATGTTACCGTAACAACCTCCCGGCTTTCACCTCTATTCTGAAATTTTAACCCATTAAAACGCTCCAGGATTTCTACCCCGTAGATTTCCAGTATGGCCTCCAATGCCGCTCTGGCTTCCGTAGGGCCTGTCACAACAAAGCCGGGCACCAAACCTTCCACGGTGGATACATCAACATTATTAATGCCTGCACGAAAACATACATCCTGTATAAGCATAGCGAGGGAAGACAAGCCCAGCCGACCATTCAGCCAGTGCCCTTTTTCCCAGTTAACGCCATCTGACCAGATTTTTTCCAGCGAAGGAAATTGTGGAAATGGCCTGGCGTCCCATGTCCATGCCAGTATCTTGCCGTTTTCAATCATAGAGCCGCTAAACTGGTTACTTACGGGGTTATTACCGCTTTCTGGCGACCAGTATGAGTAAATCGCATCCAGATAACTGCGTTGCATTAAATCATCGCGTCGCCCACGGGAAAAATACGGCAGGGCACTTTCTGAACTTTTGGCATCGACAAAGACATTAGGCTGGTTGGCGCCTTTATCCACGGCCGGACAACCAGTTTCTGTAAACCAGATTGGTTTTGATTGCGCCACCCAGTCAGTTGCGGTAGATGCCTCCACACTGTTTATGCGATCATAGTGCGGGTTTGACCACCATCCTTGCAAATCCTTATACCGAAACACCCAATCTTTCGAGTAAGCGCCATCTGTTATTGGCGATCTAAGCTGATTTAAGCGATCATTAGCAGTGGCATAATACCAGTCATATCCTTCGCCGCCCTCAACATTGGATTGCAAATAATTATTTTCATAAATTGAACGATAAAGACCGGCATCGATATGCTGATTACCCTCGCGCCAATCGCTAAGGGGCGCATACCAGTCAATGCCAATAAAATCAATATTCGCATCGGCCCACAGCGGATCCAGATTGAACAGCACATCATTAGAGCCATCCTGAGGATGATAACCAAAATACTCTGTCCAATCCGCTGCGTAGGAAATTTTTGCATTAGGTAATATTGAGCGTACATCGGCGGCTAATTGTTTCAAATGGATCACGGCTGGAAAATTACCATTGGCATCACGTAAGGACGTTAACGATCGCAGTTCAGAGCCGATGATAAAGGCGTCAACGCCACCAGCGATCGCGCATAGCTTCGCATAATGTAAAATAAACCGCCTGTAGGACCATTCCGCCGGGCCGGAATAGGCAATATTCTGTCCATTAACAGAGAAATCACTGGCCACAGCCTGACCAAAGAACGTATCAATCTGCGCCTTAACATTATCCGTTTTATCTACGGTGCCGGGCTCACCAGGGGTTGGATATGAAGTAATACGCCCACGCCAGGGAAATGCCGATTGCTCCGCCGCCCCATAAGGGTCAGGCAGCCCATTTCCCGCAGGAATATCCATCAGGATAAAAGGATAGAATACCACCTCCATCTCACGATTATTAAGCGTAGCAATTGCCTGCAATATGGAAACATCTGCGGGCGTTCCCCCAAATAAGGGACGTTGCGCATTATCTTTTGAAACCAATGGAACTGCATTACGGTTCAGACCCTGCACTTCCCATTCCAGTGGCATGGTCAGTTTGTCGGCGCTCTCCACTTTTGGCTGTAACTTTATATTTCCACAACGCAGGTCATCGCCGAACCAACTCGCCACCAGAGAGATCGTCTTGCAATTTGGTAGTTGTGATTGCAGATCATCCAGAGCAATTTCCACGTCAGGGCGACCACGAAACGCATGGACATTTTCACTTTGCGAACGCCCAGGGCCAAGCACGGTAATGACGGGCTCAGTCGCATAAATAAACTCACCAGAGCCTGGAATGAGAGAAACACCCGTGATTTTTTCTTCTGTGTTTTCAAAGCCCGCCCCCTTTGGTGTGCGAAAGACTTCAAACGAAAATTGCGGGATGCGATTACCAAATTGCTCCAGTGCCAAATCCTCAAAAACTACATAGGCCAAGCCTTTGAAAGCAGGCGTTCTCGCGCTGGTTTCTTTGATTTCAATTAGCGGGTCGGGCAATTGATCTTCAGCCCCATTATAAACCCGTATACTGGCAATTTCACCGTCAAACAGGCTGCCATCAGCCCAAATTCTGCCTATGCCATCAATCACCCCTTCGCATAGCCCAATGGCGAGGCTGAGGGTATATATTCGCTCCCGGATACGCGGGCCACCCTTACCGCCAGAACGGCGGTTGATTTCGTGTTCAATCGGCTGATCGGTCCATATCACCTGTCCCCCCAGCCTGACCCTGCCATAAGGAATAGGCATGGGCGCACCATCAGTTGAGGAAAGAACATAAAGTTCTTCAAGGCGCGCACCCGTATCCTGCCGCTTGGCCAGCAGGGACGAGATTGCTCTTGCCGCAAAGCCTTGTGCGGCTGCGGTTGCAGCACGTTGTGCAAATGAAAGTGCAAGTTGAGCCATAAATAATCCGTATCAGTCAGGAAATTGAAATGCGGCGGCAATTTTGCGCCGCCACCATGGCGTTAGCGCCGTCTCTTGAACACTTTGCCCCCAATAGGCATGAATTATGCGCTGTGGGGCGGAAAGAATGGCACAGTGTTTGGCCACATGATGTGCAGAGAACCTAAACAGCAGAACATCGCCGGCCAGCGCCCCGGCAGGAGGAATTTCACGCATATACTGCCGTGCGGCCAGTAATAATTTTTCTTCGTCTCCGGTTTCTGCCCAGTTTACGCTATAAGGTGGCACCTCAAAGGGCTCTCCGCCGTATAGTGATCGCCAGATTCCCCGCACCAGGCCCAGACAATCGCACCCGACTGAGCACAGGCTGGCTTGATGCTGGTAGGGAGTGCCCAGCCATTTCCTGGCCTCAATGATTGCCTGCTCTTGTTTTGCAGACCTTGTGCCGCTCATGGTGTGTTGTTGGCACCGGCAATGATGGAATCATTTCCTGGCATGAACGGGCAGCCGCGAAAACTCAATATGTTGTTAAATTTTGTCTGACAGTGCTCAATCGATTTATTACAACCAGCCGTTAAAGTAACCGCATCACCAATAATGACGGGGTTAAGAGGGGTTTCTGTCAATAAGAACACATCCGAGGCACCATTATGAAAATAACGGGCAATACGTTGTGTTTGTCCGGTATTTTCACCTCCGGTCCAGCGCACAATTCCATCTGAGTACCAGTCATCATCTGGCGTATTAATGGGGGCGATTGAATACATTGCCTCACCCAACAGGTTTACAATATTGGCATCACTGGAGAATGGACTGGCAGAGACATCTTTGGTGCACCGCGTATCCCCCAGTTCCGCATCACACCTCTTGGAAAACACACGTCCGAAACCACGGTTTAACTTGCGGGCTGGTCCGGCAATCTCGGCTGCAAAACTATTCTTTCCTTGTGAAATTTCACCAATTTCACCTGACCACATACCAATACGTAATTCAGGGTTACGCCAATCCACCCGCCAGATTTCAATGGCCGCCTGCTCATACTTTCCCAGTTTAATATCTGTTTCAGATATTCCAGATTGTTGTAACGCTCCACTGGCCAAACCGGTATCGGTTGCAAAGCCAATAGCACTTTCAATCATTCCCGGTGTTAGTCCAGCACCTGCTGACCAAAGCAAATTATCAAAGTAAAGATCAGAATCGTGTTCTGTAAAGCCGAGGATAACACCATCTTTTCGGATGATTTTCCAACACCAGCATAATGTCGTTACTCCACTATCAAGATTGTCTTGTAATTCCTGTGATAACACTCGCATCAGATTCTGACCTCAATAACCGGTATCGATGGAATGGCCCCGGCATTGAAGGCTTCAAGCGTTATATTTAGCGAAGGCGTGTCGAACCTTACCGGTACATCGAATTTGAATCCTGCGGTAATCTGCACCCCTAAAGACGGCGGGGCCTGTATAAACATCACCGTGCCAAGCGTATAATTTACCGTAAAGTCTGTGCCTTCTTGCTGAGGCACACCATCAATGGCAAGCAAAACTGAGTTTTGCACAGGCTTGGTAATTAGGCGCGTATAGGAATACGGGCCGTTTTCATAGATTTTTATAAGGGGAAATATGCTGGTTGTTCCATCACCACTGCCAAGCAATTGATCAATTAATGTCGGTGCCTGTGATGGAAGGGCCGATGTAAAATCCATGAAATCCTTCCACCGAAAGCCGTATAACTGACCCCTTCGGGCCTCATAAAAAGCAAGCACCGCATAAAGGTCATCAATGGTTTTTATGCCCAGACCTGCATCATAACGCCGGCGCGCATGTTGCCAGGGTGAATTTCGTTCCTCGGCCCCAGATGCCAAAGTGACGATTTCTGTATGGCGTTCTGGCCCTCCTGAAGATGCGAAGGCAACAGAAGCCGGAAATCTGATTTCGTGAAAAGCGCTCATAATCGACGCCTCCCGCTTTCAACCGCCCGCGCCAGTAATGCTGAAATCTGCCCCGAAGAGCGTCGAAATGACTCTATGTTCGCGCCCTCGCCCAGGTTAAAATTTATGACTATGCGCGATTGTGGCAGATTGCTTTCAATGGTGCCTGCACTGGCCGGTGAAAACACCTCAGGCCCACGCTCCCCGACCAGATAGGCCCCGCCAGGCAACACAGGCCCACCCTCGGCTCTGGCACCGGCAAAACCACCATTGGCCTGATCAAACAGCCCGCCAATCGCACCGCCGATCACCTTGTTTATGGCGATTCTTGCCAGGTCATTCAAAATAGATTGCACCATGCTTTTGAATGAAAATTCACCTGTGCGTGCGGCCCGCGCCAATTCAGTGGAAATGCGTTGACCGGCACGGGCAAAATTCTCCGCAATTGCATCGGCGGCCTGCCTGGCTGGCCCATTTGCCAGCGTTTGAAGCGCTTCACCAGCCCTGTCCAGCGCCTCAGCTTCTTGTGATGATTGTGTTGTATTCATCGGCTTCTTTCATCTTAACATCTGGATATTGTGCCATCAGGGCTTGCAGTGTTTTTTGATCAGCAAATTGCCCGCCACTGCCTTGCAAAGCTGTCCATTCCATCAAGGATAAAGACCAAAATTCTTTGGGATCAATCTGGAATTTATTCTGTGCGGTAAACAGCATTTGCCGCCAGGGAAGCATGCTCACAACCCCTGAGCTGCCAATGCAAACGTGTTGGCAATTGCAATGGCTGCCTCTGTCGGCTGTATATCCGCGCCTTGCAGCACCTGATATTGCACCGGATTACCTCCACCCATCAGCAGTGCTTCCAATACCAACAGAACATCTGCAGCAGATAGTTTTCGCAAACGCGCGGACAATTCCTCCTGACTTGAGGTTTCCAGCGCGGTTTCTATATGTGCCAGCGCACCCAGAGTCAGGCACAAAACGTAGTGTTGCCCGTTTATGGTAATACTCACTTCACCACGGGCACTGTTTACCCCGCTCATTGGGGCGTAAAGGTAATATTACCGGCCGAGGCCAGTGTCAGGCTGTAAACGGCCTCGCCATCAAACTCACCGGCATATTCAAGCGCAGCAATTTGCATAATGCCTTCCATTACGCCAAAATCTGGTATAATGACCTGCCATTTTCGGGCTTCCTGTGCAAAAAACGCACCCCGCACCGCCTCGTCAGCCGTGCTATCGGTAAATACGCCGGAGCCGGATACCGAAAGAGATTTGACGCCGGCCCCTGGCAATAATTCGCGCCAGGCCCCAACACTGTCCGCATTCGTGGTATCAACGGTTTTGGCATTAAGAGAAATGGTTCGGGCGCGAAGCCCGGCCATCGTTACAAAGGTTGAAGACCCGGTCGGGTCTTCCAGTTTTAGCAAGATGTCCTTGCCGCGCTGCATCGTCATGTGCCGTTCCTTTACTAAATTAGATAATGGGTTCTGTAACAGCGCGCAGATTGAGAATGACCTCAAAAACCGAGCTACTGCGGATGCGAAATACATCCGCAAATGTGATACGAATACTGATCAGGGTATGCCCGTTCAGAATCAGCGTTGACGTTTCGATCGCATTTCGAAGGGCGCTTAAACCTTCCAGGGCTTCACGCCTGCCACCATATTCTGACCAGAGTTTAATGGTCATCTGGTGTTCAAACGCCCCCTCAACATCTGCATTGATCTGGCGCATGATTGCCCTATCAAACGTGATGAATGGAAACTGTGGTTGCTCAGGAACATCATCATAAAGACGCAATGGATTACCAAATAATGCCATTAGCGCCGGGTCTGTATTCAGCGCGCCAAAAAGTGCGCTCTGCAAGGCCCATTGTGCATTCTCAGCCATTAAAAAGTGTCCTCACACACGACTTCAAGAAGATCATGACCCGGTGCATTTATGCGTGTAAGGCTCAACGCCAACAGCTTTTTTTGCGATATGACCAAGCGCATGGGGTCAGGAAGATCAGGCGCCCAGCGCAATGTAATGATGACCCGGCGACGGCGCCCCAGCCCGCCATTCCCGGCATCCCTGCCTACCAGTCCCCATTTCACATGAGCCCAAACTTCTCGAAAATCATTCCAGTTTCGTGCGTTTCCACCGCCTGCATCTGAAACGGCAGTTAATTGCTGCACCATTACCCGGTGCGTGAATTTGGACATACCCATTACAAGCGCACTTGCGTAAATGTGGCCAACAAAGCCTGTGCCCGTAAGGGCATAGGCGTTTCAACACCCGGTTCGCGTTCAAAAATGTCTTTAATGATAATCAGTAAAGCCATGCGCAAAGGTGCAGGAATTTGGCTGTTATCGAGGCCATAACCGGCGACAAAATCGATTTGGAGCTTCCTTGTCGGCTGCCCTGCCCCGATCTGCGGAAAAGTAGGCAAAGCGATGATCCTTGCCTGACCCACATCAGTATAATATTCGCCAGGGTCTACTAATGTAACCTCATTCTGATCGTTGACGTGCTGTATCTGAAGCACCTGGACCATTGGGCGGCTTTGCAGAGAAAAAACACCGTTTTTTGGCCACTCAAATACGCTCTGACGCAAGGTGCGTGAAATCAAAGACTTGCCGGTTCTACGTTCGACCAATTCTGTCGCGGTTCTGATCAGGTCAAGGACCAGAGCATCTTCATTGTCAGCATCAAGCTGAAGGAACAATTTAGTTTCCGCTAGACTTACAGGGTCCTGCACAGGCGGGACCAAAACCTGCAAACTCATGGCAAGCTCCTTGAATAATTTTCAAAATAATGAAGTGCGGGCGGATGCCAGGCTTGCCAACAACCCGCCCGCGTTCACCAACAGCATCAGGGGGGTTAGCTGATGGCGAATTTCAGAAGTTTGAGTGCGTTAAAGTCCTGCACACCGCCGCCAACTTTCTTGGTGGTATAAAAGAGCACAAACGGCTTGGAGGAATACGGGTCGCGAACCACTCGAACGCCAGCCCGGTCAACGATCAGATATCCCCGGCGGAAATCGCCAAAAGCTATGGCATTGGCACCCGTTGCAATATCAGGCATTTCCTCAATCTCCACGACGGGATAGCCCAGAAGCGTGGATGACTGGCCAGCTTGCACAGCAGGCTGCCAGATATAATTACCATCCGCATCCTTGAATTTGCGCACCGATGATACCGTCCGGCGGTTCATCACAAAACTGGAGCCAGGGCGATAAACTGCCTTGGGCGCATAAATCAGGTCAATCAGAGAATCGATAGGGTCTGAAGCAGCAAAATCACCGTCCGCACCGGTGGCAACATAACCAACCTCACCCCATTGCTGGATAGCATCAGCGGTGTTGGTGTAGCTTAAAAAGCCCTTTGGTTTGCCAATGCCGTCGCCATTAACAAAGGCGGTTGTTTCCTGCGCCGCAAAGACATCCTGCACTTCACTGGCCAGCCATTGGTCAATATCCGCAAAACTGTCATCCAGCAAAGCCTGGGTAGCGGCTGGCATGGCATAGAGCTCTGCTGCCGGAAAGGCAATAAGGTCAAGCGTTGGGGTTTGCGTTTCAGGCCGTGCCGCTGTTTCCCCGGTCCAGCCGGCAGAAGCACCGCCGCGACTGACAGGTTTTTTGAAATTGGAAGAGCCCACCTGACGCACCTCAGCCAGTTGCCGCATAGGTGATGCGTCCTGCAATAGCTGTGTAATGTGCTGCGCTGTCTCATCGGGGGCTACAAAACCACCATCAGGGTCTGAACCGATGGACAATTGCTTGGATTCCAGTAAGCGACTGACATCGCCGTGGCGCATATATTGCCCCCAAGCCTGCTTGCTCTCGCTATGAACTAGCGTATCCGGGGCCTCCAGAACCGGTCGTTGGTGAGACAGGTTGATACCATCAATGATCGATTTTTGCTCATCAATTGCACGGTTAATGCGTTCGACTTTTTCAACGCTGATGGTATCGGCACTCTGTTTCTTTTCAATTTCAGCAAGGCGCTGGTCATTAGCTTCCTTGAAGGCCTCGAATGCACTACGAAATTCATTTATTTCATGGCCTTGGGAAGACGGCGACAATGCCATCTTGGTTTCTTTTTTCACAATCTTCCTCATGAGTTTAGGGATCGAACCCCAGGTTAACTGGCCAATCTGACAGCCAGGGGATTTTCCACGGCATCATCCGCACTGTTAACAACGTGCAGTCGTGCCTGTGGCAGCATGGGAAAAGTCACAATCGAGATTTCCCACAATTCCAGTTCCAGTAATTCGCGATACTGTTTGTGTTTTTTTGCCCGTTTCGTTTGAAAACCAATAGAAAGACCATCAATGGCAGCTTTGCTGATCAAGGCACTTGCCGTTTTGCCTGCCGGCCCATCAGCAAATACACGCCCGCGCACCCAAAGCCCTTTATGGTCCTCCCTTATGGAGTCCCAAACCCCAACGGGCTCGCTGACATCATGCTGGAACAACATCCTTATCCCACCAGCCCCCCGGCTAAGTAGAGACGCGCTAAATGCACCACGGCGCACCAGATCTGCGGCCAGATCTGCACGATCAAACAGCGAGGCATACCCTTCAATAAAAACGGCCTTAGTATTATATTTCATATCTGTAGCTTTTTCCTACATATGTATATTTTTTAATATTGAACTAATCACCCAAGCGTTCTTCAATACGGTTCAAAGTGGCTCGCGCCTGCACCACCTGGACTTCAAGGCGCGTTAAACGAACAGCAACATCTTCCTGATTGGCCGTTCTGCGCTCCAACTGGTTAATCCGCTCGGCGGCGGCTCCTGCCCAGAGGAGTGCAGCCGCACTTTGCAATACCACGGTCAGAATAAGCGCAAAGCTGATATGGCCTTTCATATTCAATCGGTTACTGTCAGTATCATTCAGGGTGTTCACGCATCACTCCCGACTCTTTTTGCTCAAGACCAGCTAACTTGCGCTTTTCCTCATTCGTTAGAAAATCTGCCTTCGAGAGCCGTTCCCAACGCGACCCTACATCCTCGCAAAGTGCAGGAATGGCATCTTCAGCGATGCTGATTACAACTTTCCCGTCAACCCAGGGCGTCAACCAGCCTTCCAGGGATCGCGCCATCTTACGCACAAGTGGCAAAATAGCTTGCCTCCAGAAAGCCAGATTAGCTTCACGGTAGTTCGCATATGTATTATCTCCTGGTATCCCCAGAAGCATGGGTGGAACACCAAACGCCAGAGCAATTTCACGAGCTGCAGCATGGCGTGATTGCAAAAATTCCATATCAGAGGGGGCGTGAGACATGGGTTTCCAATCAAGGCCACCCTCCAGTAACATTGGGCGACCGGCGTTCTGCATACCCTGATGGGCTTCAGCAAGCTCCGCTTTTAAGCGTTCAAACTGCTCATCCCCCAGCCGATCACCACCTTGCGCTGAAAGCACCAGTGCCCCGGATGGCCGCGCTGCATTATCCAACAAAGCCTTGTTCCATTTTGCCCCAGCGTTATGAATGTCCACGGCAAAGGCTGCCGCCTCAAGCGGGCTTTGCCCATAATAATCATTGGTCGGATTAAACAGCCGCATCTGCAGGATTGGGCTTTGATTTGACAAACCGAACCGTGTAAAGCGCGCCTTGCGGCCACCGGCCCTATACTCCCACCCCCCTGGCCTGCCCCCGGCACCGGGTATGACTTTCATCCGGTCAGGGCGCAGGGCATAAAGCTCTTTTGGCACGCCTTCCAAAATAACCGCTTCAAGATACCCATTGCCTGAGAGCAGCAAGAAGCCATAGTGCGCTTCAAGAAGTTCAGTGAAATCCTGTTCCGTATTTGGATGAATGAGTAAGTCTTTAATGACCGGATGATCACACTGCATGGATACAGATGCCGCCGCCTCGGCAATCATGCGCACACAACGATAAACAATGGCATTTTGGGCATAACCCTCTTGTGCCAGCGACCGGTAATTACGCGGCGTCCAGGCGGCCTGGCCTTGCATATCCAATGAGATCAGATTGCGTGCCGCACTGGATTTAGCCTCAGTCGCCAACTTAAATTTTCTGGTTATAATTTCTAACATTTATTCCTCATATCAAAGCGCGCAATCGAGGCCTCAGTTTCAGATCAAGTACCAAAGCCGTTATGGCCCAGACCAGTGCATCTACGCGATCCGGGCTTTTTTTCGACGAAAACCCATGTGCTCCAAAGGCGCACATCTGATCTTCCAGCATTGGGAAACGCCCACGGTGGTGGACCCTTCCCTGTTCATAAAGTGCGGCAACCGGCGCTGCACGAACCTGTTTTCCGCGGCTGGCATGAACCAGCTTTACCGGTGCATCCGGGTTGGCCAGATGCAATACGGTGCGCACCATTTCCCCTCCCTGATTGGCCTCGGCCACAATCTGGTCTGCTTCAAAATCTTCATAGGCCTGCATAACCACCCTGGCCCAGGCCTCTGGACGAACGCCTTGCAATGACCGGTCAGCCAGCACCCATGCTTGGGCACGTTCATCCACATAATTCATACCGGCAACAATGATGCCGCACTCATCGGCGTCTATGCCGCAACTGATTGGCGGATCAACGGCTACGACAATGCGCTCTAGCGCAAGCTCATCCTGGTTAAAGACTTGTGCAAGTTGATCCCGCGTCCATAGCGCCCCCACCGGATCATCAATTAGCTCCCCATCCATTTCCTGACGACCTAGCCAGGTGCCGCCATAGCGCCGCTCGATTTCTTTGAGGAAATAATCAGGTAGCAGTTTGTTTTCGTGGGTTCGCGCATGGCTGATCACCGTTTGCGTATCATCCAGCATTTGCCTTAATGGCTCAATCGGTTTTGGCGTGGTGGTAACGACCATGCGCGGCTTTTGGCCCAAACGCAGGGCAAAGCGCAGCATATCCCGTGTTTGTTCAATATAAGTCCAACTGCAAAACTCGTCGCACCAGGCCACTTCAAATTGTGGTCCGCGTAGTGAATCCGGGTCCTCCGAAGAATAAATATAAGCCACCGCACCGTTTGGCCATTCAAGGCGACGCCGCGATGCAGAATATACTGGTCGGCGATCAGGCGCACAGCAACGGCGCAAACCGGATTCACCTTCGATCATCACTTCACGTGCATCCAGCAAAGTGGGACCAACCAGTGCCACGCGACGACAGGCACTACCCTGTAATGGGCTGCTGCCTTCCACCTGCGCTCTGATCCATTCAGCTCCCGCACGGGTTTTTCCGCTGCCGCGCCCGCCCAACAGTAGCCAGGCATGCCAATCGCCAAGTGGCGGTTGTTGATTTTCCCTCGCCCAAAAGGGCCAATGCCACATCAGGCACCGTAATTGTGCCGGTGACAGGCTATGGATGAAGGCCCTTATTTTTTGTAACCCTAAATGCGAGACATATTCTGCACAAAAAATATTGGACGGCACTGTCAAGGGCGCACTCTCTCAAGAGTCCGCCCAGGCTCTATTCTAACTAAGGTTTGTCAGGATTTGGATTGTGTCCGCATTTCCTGATCATGCCCACACTCTACCCGATCAGCGCCCCGGTCGGATAAGTATCTTCAATCGCGATTTTGTTTTATTGTTATCAAGCACATATATCTGCCGGGTATAGAATCCAGGAACGTTTATCCCCAAAACGGCACGATAAATCAGGTTTCGCCCGGCCAGTTCAGCACATAATTTTGCACATCATCGGATGCCACATCCTGCTCGCTCACCGTGCGATCCCGGACAGACATACCGGCCTGATGGATGCTGTCCCGGCTGCCGGTGATCAAATGGTGCCATGGGGGCAGGTCAAAGCCCTCAAACACCAGACGATAGGCACAGGTTTTTGGCATCCAGTCCAATGAGGAAAGATTATCCGGAGTCAGGCTTACACAATCAGGCACACGCACACAGCGGTTCGCATAATCTGTGCAGTTACATTTTGTGCGTTCAAACAGCTTGCAGGCAATATTGGTGTCTGCAATCTTTCCCGTATCTTCGTCCTCAAGCCGGATCATGCAACATTTGCCGCAACCATCGCAAAGTGATTCCCATTCTTCATGCGTCATTTCATCCAGCGATTTGTGACGCCAAAACGGAAATTGATTCAAAGTGCTCATGTTTGTTAATCAAATACCTGTTTATCAAACTCCTGCCGTTATTAGATGGTCTTATTGAGCCATGCCAGCCTTTCGTGCCGATATATTAAGCCAGAAACACAGTGCCCGTCGTGTGCGCTTGCGCAGATTGCTGCTCACCGGGCTGGCCCTGCTAATGTTAATGACCATTGGCGGGATGACGAGTTGGCGTTATTTTTTTTCGGATATACCAACCCTGCCCGTAAACCTTGACCAGCTTTGGGAACTGGGCCGTGCGCCCTCCCTTGTTTTGTTGGATAGAAACAAAGCGCCAATGGCAAGCCGTGGACCACGTTATGGTCAAGCCGTTAAACTGGATCAATTACCCGCCTTTGTGCCTCAGGCCTTTTTGGCCATTGAGGATCAGCGTTATTACCAGCACCACGGCGTGGATTTGCGCGCCATAACCCGCGCGGCAATCGCCAATGTCAAATCCGGAAGGACTGTGCAGGGTGGCTCCACCATAACGCAGCAACTCATCAAAATGTTATTGCTATCGCCACAGCAGACTTTCAAAAGAAAAGTTCAGGAAATGTGGCTTGCCGCCACGCTGGAAAGACGACTGGATAAAACCACAATTCTGCAACTTTATCTGAACCGGGTTTATTTTGGTAGCGGTGCCTATGGCATAGATGCCGCTGCGCAGCGGTATTTTTCCAAGCCGGCCAGCGCCTTGAACCTGCCTGAAGCGGCGCTGCTGGCAGCTTTGCCAAAAGCACCCAGCCGTCTGGCCCCTGACCAGAACCGCGAGCAAGCACAGATCAGGGCCAATCTGGTGTTGCAATCCATGCAAGGCGCCAGTTTTATCACAAATGATCAATTGAAACAGGCGCTTGCAGAACCACCACGGCTAAGCAGGAAAGCAGAAAATGACGATTATGGTTATATATTTGATCTGATTTCCAAAGAGGCCGAAGCCCTTGCCGGCAAGCGCGCAAAAGACCTGGTGATCACCTCGACGATTGATCTCAACATTCAAACCATCGCCACAAAAGCCTTGCAATCAGAATTCGATAAACAAGGCAAGGTGCTTGGCGTTGATCAGGGTGCGATCATTGTTTTATCGCCAGAAGGCGCCATCCTGGCCATGGTGGGGGGGCGATCCTATGCGGCTAGCAAATTCAACAGGGCCGTTCAGGCGTTGCGGCAACCTGGCTCGGCATTCAAGCCCTTTGTTTATGCTGCAGCCCTTGAAAAAGGCATTGATATTGATGCGGTTCGCTATGATGAACCGGTTAAGATCGAAGGATGGGAGCCAAAAAACTATGGCGGGCAATTCCGTGGCCGGGTAACTTTGCGCAATGCCTTCAAGCGATCCATTAACACGGTTGCCGCACAGCTAACTGAAGAGATCAGCCCTGGCGCTGTAACTGCACTGGCGATGCGTTTTGGCATACGCGAAGAATTGACTCCCTTGCCTTCTATCGCGCTGGGCGCGCAGGAGGTGAATTTGCTGGAACTGACTAAAGCGTATAGCGTTTTCGCCAATGACGGTGCTCTTTATCCCACTTATTTAATCTCCGATATTGGCAATACACGGGCCGAAACCCTCTATACCCGGCCAAACCTGACCCCAACGCAGGTGTATGAGCCAATATTGGCGCGCAAGATGACGTCATTGATGCAAGAGGTCGTTCTTGACGGCACAGGGCGCAAAGCCGCTTTACCTGGCATGCGCCCTGCCGCCGGAAAAACCGGTACCAGCCAGAACTGGCGAGATGCGTGGTTTGTAGGCTATACGGCTGATTTCATTGTGGGGGTATGGATTGGCAATGATAATAACGCCCCCATGAAAAAAGTTACCGGCGGCGGTTTGCCTGCACAGATATGGGCAGATGTCGTCGCCAGTGCCTCGCGCACATTACCGAACAGAGCGCTTAATGCCCCACCGCCGAATTTGCGCTCTGACCGTGACGAGAAACTGGCAGCATTTTATAGCGCTCTGACCACCGCCTTTGCCGATGCAGCCGATCCTGAACCTGTGCTTGAGAAAAATTAAAATAGAACCCGCCTATTGAGGCTTCTTTAAGTGACTTATGGCATTCTATATGCCTATACGGTTCTCAAATTCTGCCAAGGCCTGATAATGACGCAATCTCCGATACAACTTGAGCGCCTCAAATCTCTATCCCAGGAGAAGTCTAGCGAACGCAGACGCGAGTTATTGCGCGAAGTGACGGATTTGTTTTTCGAGTCCGATCGCCCGCAATCTGAACCGATTGATGAGCATTTTGACGAAATCCTTACCACCATTACCACTGAAATGGATATTGAGCTTCGTAAGGAGATGGCCAGCCGTTTTGCGCCAGTGAACAATGCTCCACAAGGGCTTGTGCGCCAACTTGCTGAAGACGATTTTGAAGTTGCAGAGCCTGTTCTGCGCCATTCCCCCACCCTGAGTGATGTGGATCTTACGCGGATTGTTGGCCGCAAAAGTCAGGCCCATATGCGTGCCATATCCACACGAGACAACATCAGTGAAGAAGTGACCGGTGCCATTGTTGCCAAGGGTGATGAGCAAACGCTAATAACCTTGACCCAAAATCAGGGGGCGCAATTTTCACGAGACACCATGGAAACCCTGATCAACAAATCAGAAACGCAGCTTGAACTTCAGTCTCCACTGGTCAATCATAAAAACATTCCACCCGATATGATGAACGAAATGTATTTTTTCGTCGAAAAGCGTTTGCGTCAACGCATCCTAGAGCGCAATGAAAATACTACGCCAGAAGAACTCGATCGCGCATTTGAACAAGCCCGGTCAAAAGTTCTATGGTCTACGGACCTTCCATCCGATTTTGAAGAAGCCCGGCAGTTTGTAAAAACGAAAAAGTTGCGCAAACAACTCAGCCCAACTCTGTTGGCAAGTCTGGCCCGCGATAAAAAGCACACCCGTTTTTTTCTCGCCTTTGCAGAATTTACCGGGCTGGATTACCAAACGGCAACACGCATATGGGCACCAGATAAAACTGAGGCTGTGGCCATTGCCTGTAAAGCCAGTGAAATGCCAAGGGATTTGTTTGCTACGCTGGTGGTGTTGATGAGCAAGGATGGCACCAAAGACCTTTCATTTGTAAAATCACTGGGTATCATTTACGAAGACCTGCCCAAAAGCACCGCTGATCGCACTTTGCGCTTTTGGAAAATGCGAAAAGCCACGCAAGACGCCCAAGCGGCCTGACACTCTGCCGTCTCGTGTCATCAGGCGTTGACATGAAGGTTCGTCACGTTAAATTGCGCCGCCTTTTACAAACATTGTAAACAGGTACTACAAGACGGGTCGTCGTTAGTCCGCCGTTGCAATCGTGCTTTTCCTGAAAAAGCGCCGGACTACGTCACATAAAAGGGACAGCTATGTCCAAACGCCATTCTCAAAAATACAAAATTGACCGCCGCATGGGCGAAAACATTTGGGGCCGCCCCAAAAGCCCTGTGAACCGTAGAGAATACGGCCCCGGTGAGCATGGCCAGCGTCGCCGCTCAAAATTATCAGACTTTGGTTTGCAATTGCGCGCAAAGCAAAAGCTGAAAGGTTATTATGGCAATATTTCAGAAAAACA
>JAJFFP010000086.1 GCA_021776595.1 Robiginitomaculum sp.
GGAAATGGTCATGCCTGGCGATAATGTAAACGTCAATGTCGAGCTGATCCAGCCGATTGCCATGGAAGAGAAACTACGTTTTGCCATCCGCGAAGGTGGCCGCACTGTCGGCGCCGGCGTGGTCAGCAAAATTATCGAATAGCAGGTCAAAAGGCCTGTGCGGCGGCTTAGGGGTGTAGCTCAGTTGGTAGAGCATCGGTCTCCAAAACCGAGGGTCGTGGGTTCGAGTCCCTCCGCCCCTGCCAGCCGGCAAAACTAAACGAGCTAATAACGCTCAGGTTAAGGAACGCATTATGGCGCAAGCCGGAACAAAGAAACGGACCAATCCCATCGCTTTTGTGCGCGAAGTGCGCCAGGAAGGGAGAAAGGTTACCTGGACAACCTGGAAAGAAACCCTGGTGACTTCCATTATGGTGTTCATCATGGTTGCGCTGGCTGCCGGGTTTTTCTTTATTGTGGACCTGACCATTAGCAGTGCCGTCAAGTTTATTCTGGCATTGGGGGCGTGAGCATGTCCGAAGCAAAATGGTATATTGTCAACGCTTATTCCAATTTTGAAAAAAAGGTGGCCGAGGCCATTAAGAGCGAAGCGGAAAAAAAGAACCTTGCGGACCTGTTTGAAGAAATTCTGGTGCCGGTCGAAGAGGTGATTGAAGTGCGCCGTGGCCGCAAAGTTACCTCCGAGCGGAAATTTTTCCCAGGCTATGTGCTGGTAAAAATGGTGATGAGTGATGATGCCTATCACCTGGTCAAGAATACGCCCAAGGTCACAGGATTTCTGGGGCAGGGTAATACCCCGCTGCCAGTATCTGATGCCGAAGTGGCGCGTATTGTCGGTCAGGTCGAAGAAGGGGTTGAGCGTCCGCGCCCAACCATCATTTTCGACATTGGCGAAAAGGTCAAAGTGCTCGATGGGCCCTTCCAGTCTTTTGAAGGCCTGGTTGAAGAAGTCGATGAAGAGCAGGCGAGAGTTAAAGTTGCGGTTTCCATTTTTGGACGTGCAACCCCGGTCGAGCTTGAGTATGAACAGGTGGAAAAGCTCTAGGCTTTTTTGTCGTAACCCGTGTGGGAGGTTTGCCAGCAAGACCATTGGCAAGCCGCACCACGCAAACTTTAGCCCCCGCCAAAGGGCAATGGAGTGAAACATGGCGAAGAAAATAGACGGCTATATCAAGCTGCAAGTTCCCGCAGGTGCGGCCAATCCGGCCCCGCCAATTGGCCCGGCATTGGGTCAACGCGGTGTGAATATCATGGAATTCTGCAAGGCTTTTAATGCTAAAACGCAGGAACTGGAAAAGAACATGCCGATCCCGACCGTAATCACGGTCTATTCGGACAAGTCTTTTACTTTTGAAACCAAAACCCCACCGGCCAGTTACTACCTTAAAAAGGCGGCCAAACTGGAAAAGGGTGGTAATGAACCGGGGCGTGCAGTTGCAGGCAGTGTCACCATGGCGCAATGCCGGGAAATTGCCGAGGCGAAAATGGTTGATTTGAATGCCTCTGATCTGGATGCAGCGCAAAAGATCATTGCCGGTTCTGCCCGTTCAATCGGTCTTGAGGTTACGGAGTAAATCATGGCAAAGCATGGAAAAAGAACACAGGCAGCATTAGCCAATGTGGACCGTAAAAAGAGTTATTCAGTCGAAGACGCTGTAGCGCTGGTCAAGAAAAACGCCACGGCAAAATTTGATGAGACCATTGAAGTGGCCATGAATCTTGGTGTTGACCCACGTCATGCGGACCAGATGGTTCGCGGCGTGGTGCCTCTGCCGCATGGCACCGGGCGGACGGTCCGGGTGGCTGTATTTGCCAAGGATGCCAAAGCCGAAGAGGCGATAAAGGCCGGTGCGGATATTGTCGGTGCGCAAGACCTGATGGAGCAAATCCAAAACGGCGAAATCAATTTTGATAAAGTGATTGCCACACCGGATATGATGCCACTGGTTGGGCGTCTGGGTAAAATTCTGGGCCCCAGAGGCATGATGCCGAACCCCAAAGTGGGCACAGTGACGCCAAATGTGGCCAAGGCAATTGAAGACTCAAAAGGTGGCGCGGTTGAATTTCGCGCGGAAAAGGCCGGTGTCGTTCATGCCGGTGTTGGTAAAGCCAGTTTTGATGAAAAAGCGCTACTTGAAAATGTGCGTACATTTTTGAATGCCGTGATCAAGTCCAAGCCATCAGGTGCCAAGGGCACATTTGTCAAGAAAATCGCCATCAGCTCCACCATGGGGCCGGGTGTTGTTATTGATGTGGCTAGCGCTTCATCGTCTTGAAGTAAAGAATCCGGGCTTCGGCCCGGCCAGGTGGTCTGTGCGTATCTTATGCAGTCCACCACCCTGTCCGAGACCGTAGGGGCCAGTTCGCTGGCTTAAACTTTCCCTGCGCAGACAGTGTGAGAGAGGTTTTCGCTTTCGCAAGAAAGCGGCCACCGTTCGAGCCCTGGGACAGGCAGTCTTGCGCCACCAAAGGTGCGGCTTGCTTGCCGTGCACGACGTGACGCTTAACTGAGCAGCATCGCTGCTCGAAACGGGAGACCGCAATGGAAAAAGCTCAAAAGAGCGAAATGGTCGGACAACTGGAAAGTATGTTCGACGAATCCGGGGTGGTGGTAGTTACCCACTATTCCGGTCTAACTGTTGCGGAACTGACACAATTGCGCACCCAGCTTCGTGAAGTTGGTGCGCGGTTTAAAGTTGTCAAGAATCGTCTGGTCAAGCGCGCTCTTGTGGGCAGATCAGGTGAAGCCGCATCCGACATGTTTGCTGGACCGGTTGGCATTGCCTATTCGGCTGATCCGGTGGCTGCACCAAAAGCAGCCGTCGATTTTGCCAAGAAGAATGACAAGCTCATTCTGATTGGTGGCTGGATGGGTGATAAAGTTCTTGATGATGCAGGTGTGAAGTCTCTGGCGTCTTTGCCGTCGCTGGATCAACTTCGCGGCAAGCTGGTGGGTCTTATCCAGGCTCCGGCAACGAAAGTTGCGGGCGTGGTTCAGGCACCGGCTGGTCAACTTGCACGGGTTTTGAAGGCTTATGCCGACAAGGCCGCTTGAGTGTCATTCTGTACAATCTAAACCAACCATTTTTTGCGAATGCAAAAGGAAAGTAAAATGTCTAAAATCGAAAAAATCGCAGACGAACTCTCTGCGCTGACTGTTATGGAAGCTGCCGAACTGGCAACGTTTCTTGAAGATAAATGGGGCGTTTCCGCCGCTGCACCTGTGGCTGTTGCCGCTGCTGCTGGTGGTGGTGATGCCGCAGCTTCTGAAGAAAAAACCGAATTTGACGTCATCATGACATCGTTTGGCGAAAAGAAGATCAATGTCATCAAGGAAGTGCGTGGCATTACCGGTCTTGGCCTCAAAGAAGCCAAGGATCTGGTTGAAGCGGCGCCCAAGGCCATCAAAGAAGGTGTTGCCAAGGACGAAGCTGAAGACATTAAAGGCAAACTCGAAGCCGCCGGTGCTACCGTCGAAATCAAGTAAGTCTGTCTTGCGTATATCCCGGTGCATGGATGTTTATCTGTGCGCCGGGATCATGCGTTTCACCAGTCCCTTTCCCGGTGAGACGTAAATGCAACGCTGAGCAAGCTCAGCACTGGAAGGGAAGAATTGAGAAGACTTAACGGAAACCCTGGCGGGCTTCCCGGTGGCATTTACGCCACGAAAGGAGACACTATGTCATTGTCGTTCACGGGCAGAAAGCGTATTCGCAAATCATTTGGCCGCATTCCAGAAGCGGTGCAAATGCCAAATTTGATCGAAGTGCAAAAAAGCTCATACGAACAATTACTGCAACGCTATGTTCCTTCTGCCGAGCGCAAGGATCAGGGCATTGAAGCGGTATTCAGATCGGTATTTCCGATCCGTGATTTTTCGGAATCAGCACTTCTGGAATATGTTTCCTATGAGTTTGAACCGCCTAAGTTTGATGTGGAAGAATGCCAACAGCGCGACATCACCTATGCAGCGCCGCTGAAGGTTAAATTGCGTCTGATCGTGTTTGAAACGGATGAGGAAACTAATGCCAAGTCCGTCAAAGATATTAAAGAACAAGATGTCTACATGGGCGATATTCCACTAATGACGGACAAGGGCACCTTCGTCATCAATGGCACCGAGCGCGTGATCGTAAGCCAGATGCACCGTAGTCCTGGTGTTTTCTTTGATCATGACAAGGGTAAAACCCATTCCAGCGGCAAGTTTCTGTTTGCCGCACGGATTATTCCTTACCGTGGCTCATGGCTTGATTTTGAATTTGATGCCAAAGACATTATTCACGTGCGTATTGACCGTCGCCGCAAATTACCAGTGACAACCTTGCTCTATGGGCTGGGTCTTGATCGTGAGGAAATTCTCTCGACGTTTTACGGTCAATACACCGCCAAGCACTCCAAAAAGGGCTGGAGTGTGCCTTTCAATGCTGACCGCTGGCAGGGCGTAAAGCCGGCTCGCGACCTGATTAATGCCAAGGACGGCAAAGTCGTGGCACCCGCGGGCAAGAAACTCTCGGCACGGGCGGCCAAAAAACTCGCCGAAGACGGGCTCAAAAATCTGTTACTCTCTGATGAGGACATGATCGGCCGTTTTGTGGCCGAAGATGTTTTCAACACGGAAACCGGTGAGATTTTTGCCGAATCTGCTGACGAGCTGGGCGAAGAAGCCATTGCTGCCATGAGCGAATATGGTGTGAAAAGCATTAATCTGCTGGACATTGATCAAGCCACGGTCGGGCCATACATCCGCAATACGTTGGCGGCAGATAAAAACAATGATCATGATGAGGCACTGGTAGATATTTACCGGGTCATGCGCCCTGGTGAGCCACCAACGCCTGAAACCGCACAAACCTTGTTTGATGGCCTGTTTTTTGACGGTGAACGCTATGACCTGTCCGCCGTTGGCCGGGTTAAAATGAATATGCGTCTGGATATGGATTGCCCTGATGACGTGCGCACTTTGCGTAAAGAGGACATTCTGGCAGTTCTGAAAACCATGGTGGACCTGCGCGATGGCCGTGGCATGGTGGATGACATTGATAACCTTGGTAATCGCCGGGTGCGCTCGGTTGGTGAACTGATGGAAAACCAGTATCGGGTTGGCTTGCTTCGTATGGAGCGTGCCATACGCGAACGCATGGGCAGTGTCGATCTGGAAACCGTGATGCCGCATGATCTGATCAATGCGAAACCGGCAGCGGCCGCCGTGCGGGAGTTCTTTGGCTCCTCACAGCTTTCGCAATTTATGGATCAAAACAATCCGCTTTCAGAAATTACCCACAAGCGCCGTGTTTCTGCATTGGGGCCAGGTGGTCTGACCCGTGAACGTGCGGGCTTCGAGGTGCGCGATGTGCACCCGACCCATTATGGCCGTATCTGCCCGATTGAAACCCCTGAAGGGCCAAATATCGGCCTGATCAACTCGCTGGCTACGTTTGCGCGGATCAATAAATACGGCTTTATCGAAAGTCCGTATCGCAAAGTAAAAAATGCCAAACTGACCGAGGAAGTGGTTTATCTTTCTGCCATGGAAGAAGCCAAATATTCCATCGCTCAGGCCAATGCGCATCTAGATGACAAGGGCTCTTTTGAGCATGAAATGGTTACCTGCCGGGTCGCCGGTGATGTGATCCTGGTGCCACGCGAAAAAGTGGACTTCATTGACGTTTCACCCAAGCAGGTGGTTTCCGTTGCGGCGGCACTGATCCCGTTTTTGGAAAATGATGATGCCAACCGCGCCCTGATGGGATCGAACATGCAACGCCAGGCCGTGCCACTGGTTGAGGCCGAAGCGCCTCTGGTGGGCACGGGTATGGAAGCCGTTGTCGCCCGTGATTCACGCGCTGCCGTGGTTTCACGCCGTAATGGTGTGGTTGAACAGGTCGATGCCCGCCGTATCGTGGTGCGCGCCACCGATGATACCGACATGGCAAAATCCGGTGTTGATATTTATAATCTGCTGAAATTCCAGCGCTCGAACCAGAATACCTGCATTAATCAGCGCCCGCTGGTTAAAGTGGGCGATGTGGTCGAAAAGGGCGACATTATTGGTGATGGCCCATCTACGGACCTTGGAGAATTGGCGCTGGGTCGTAACGTGCTGGTCGCGTTTATGCCCTGGAATGGTTATAACTACGAAGATTCAATCCTGATTTCTGAACGTATTGTGCGCGATGATGTGTTCACTTCAATCCATATTGAAGAATTTGAAGTGGCGGCACGTGATACCAAGCTGGGGCCGGAAGAGATTACCCGCGACATTCCCAATGTCGGTGAGGAAGCCCTGCGTAACCTTGATGAGGCCGGCATTGTTGCCATTGGTGCCCGGATCAATCCAGGGGATATTCTGGTCGGTAAGGTAACGCCCAAGGGCGAATCACCCATGACCCCGGAAGAAAAACTGCTGCGGGCCATTTTTGGCGAAAAAGCCTCTGATGTGCGCGATACATCCTTGCGCCTGCCGCCGGGTGTGGCTGGCACCGTGGTTGAAGTGCGGGTGTTTAACCGCCATGGCGTTGACAAGGATCAGCGGGCTTTGACCATTGAACGTCAGGAAATTGAACGTCTTGGCCAGGACCGTGACGACGAACTGGCTATTCTGGAGCGCTCTATCTTTGGGCGGCTGCATGATTTGCTGGTTGGCAAGACGGCGGTTTCCGGGCCAAAGGGCTTTGCCAAAGGCAAGATTGCTGAAGAAGCACTCTCAGACCTGCCAAGCCGTCAGGACTGGTGGAAGATTGGTCTGGGCGATGAAAAATCCATGGCCGAGGTTGAGGCGCTCAAAAAACAATATGATGATGCCAAGACCCGTCTTGATGCCCGCTTTGACGACAAGGTGGACAAACTGCAACGCGGCGATGAGCTGATGCCGGGTGTCATGAAGATGGTCAAGGTCTTTGTGGCGGTTAAACGTAAACTGCAACCTGGCGATAAAATGGCCGGGCGACACGGTAATAAGGGTGTGATTTCCAAAATCAATCCGATCGAGGACATGCCGTATCTGGAAGATGGCACGGCCGTTGACATTGTTCTCAATCCGCTTGGTGTACCTTCGCGGATGAATGTCGGGCAAATTCTTGAAACACATATGGGCTGGGCCTCTGCGGGTCTGGGCAAACAAATCGCCCGGATTTATGAAGAGTATCAGCGTTCCGGCGAGATCAAGGCCTTGCGGGACAAGCTGGGCGATGTTTATGGCGATAAAGTCAAACTCCCACGCAAAAACGAGGAAATCGCTGAACTGGCCAGCAATCTGACCAAGGGTGTACCAATTGCCACCCCGGTATTTGATGGTGCGCACGAGGATGATATTTGCGAAATGCTTAGCAAGGCCGGGCTGGATGCTTCCGGTCAGGTTGAGTTGCATGATGGTCGTTCAGGCGAGAAATTCTCGCGTAAAGTTACTGTCGGCTACAAATACATTCTCAAACTACACCACCTTGTTGATGACAAGATCCACTCGCGTTCCATTGGGCCATACAGCCTGGTTACACAGCAACCGCTGGGCGGCAAGGCACAGTTTGGTGGCCAGCGCTTTGGGGAAATGGAAGTCTGGGCTCTGGAAGCCTATGGGGCGGCCTATACCCTCAAGGAAATGCTTACCGTCAAATCTGATGACGTGGCGGGACGCACCAAAGTCTATGAGGCGATTGTGCGTGGTGATGATGCTTTTGAAGCAGGCATTCCCGAAAGTTTCAATGTCCTCGTCAAGGAAATGCGCTCACTGGGCCTCAATGTAGAATTGAAGAACAGCTGATTATTGGTGTGAGGTTCGCACTTGTTGCGGACCTCATTCACACCGGCAATGGAGACCGGCACTATGAACCAACCCGTAAACAACGATGTGATGAACATTTTTAATCCTAATGCCGAAGCCCCCAGCTTCGATCGCATTCGGATTTCATTGGCCAGTCCGGAGAAAATCCTGTCCTGGTCCCACGGTGAGATCAAAAAACCTGAAACTATCAATTACCGGACCTTCAAGCCGGAACGGGATGGCCTGTTCTGCGCCCGGATTTTTGGCCCTGTGAAGGATTATGAATGTCTGTGCGGCAAATACAAACGCATGAAATACAAAGGCATTATCTGCGAAAAGTGCGGCGTTGAAGTCACCCTGCAACGGGTGCGCCGTGAGCGCATGGGTCATATCGAGCTGGCCGCGCCCGTGGCACACATCTGGTTCTTGAAATCCCTGCCAAGCCGTATCGGCCTGACGCTGGATATGATGCTCAAAGATATTGAGCGTGTGCTTTATTTTGAACAATTTATCGTTCTTGAGCCGGGCCTGACCCCGCTGGAAGAGCGTCAATTGCTCACCGAAGAGGAATATCTTCAGGCGCAGGCGGATTTTGGTGAGGACAGCTTTACCGCCGGTATCGGTGCCGAGGCTATTCGTGAACTTCTGATGGGGCTGGACCTTGCAGAAGAAGCGGCCAAGCTAAAGGTTGATATTGCTGAAACCGGATCTGAACTAAAACTGAAAAAGTTTGTCAAGCGACTCAAGCTGATTGAAAGTTTCATTGAATCAAAGAATCGTCCGGAATGGATGATCCTGACGGTTGTGCCAATTATTCCACCCGAATTGCGCCCGCTGGTGCCGCTGGATGGTGGCCGCTTTGCCACCTCTGACCTGAACGATTTGTATCGCCGGGTGATCAACCGTAATAACCGCCTGAAACGCCTTATGGAACTACGTGCGCCGGATATTATTATCCGTAACGAAAAGCGGATGTTGCAGGAATCTGTGGATGCGTTGTTTGATAATGGGCGCCGTGGCCGGGTGATTACCGGGGCGCATAAACGCCCGCTAAAATCCCTTGCCGATATGCTCAAAGGCAAGCAGGGGCGTTTTCGCCAGAACCTGCTGGGCAAGCGCGTGGATTATTCCGGTCGTTCTGTCATCGTGGTGGGACCAGACCTGAAGCTGCATGAATGTGGCCTGCCCAAGAAAATGGCACTGGAACTGTTCAAGCCGTTTATTTATGCGCGTCTTGATGCCAAGGGCCTTTCGGGCACGGTAAAGGCATCCAAAAAGCTTGTGGAAAAAGAACGCCCGGAAGTCTGGGATGTGCTGGATGAAGTGATCCGCGAACATCCGGTTCTTCTTAACCGTGCACCCACCTTGCACAGGCTTGGGATTCAGGCGTTTGAGCCAAAACTGATCGAAGGCAAGGCCATTCAGCTACACCCGCTGGTTTGTGCAGCCTTTAATGCTGACTTTGATGGGGACCAGATGGCGGTGCACGTGCCGCTTTCACTGGAGGCACAACTGGAAGCCCGTGTGCTGATGATGTCCACCAACAACATTCTCAGCCCGTCAAACGGCCAACCGATAATTGTGCCTTCACAGGATATTGTGCTGGGCCTTTATTACATGTCACTGGAAGCCGACAAGCAGCCAGGTGAGGGCATGATTTTTGCCGATATGGCGGAAATTGATGCTGCACTGGATGCAGGCGTGATTAAACTGCACAGTAAAATCAAGGCGCGCTGGATTACCAAGGATGCCGAGGGTAATGAAATACGCCAGATAGTGGATACCACACCGGGGCGGATGCGCATTGCCGATCTGTTTCCGCGCCATCCCAAAGTGCCGTTCGAACTGACATCGCAATTGATGACCAAAAAGGTCATTGGTGAGCTGATCGATGTGGTGTATCGCCATTGCGGCCAGAAGGCGACGGTGATTTTCTGTGACCGCCTGATGCGCCTTGGTTTCCGTGAAGCGTGTAATGCCGGCATATCGTTTGGCAAGGATGACATGGTTATCCCTGAAGCCAAAAAAACCATGGTCGAAGATACGCGTAGTCTTGCTGCTGACTATGAACAGCAATACTCTAACGGCCTGATTACACGTGGTGAAAAATACAATAAGGTTATCGACGCCTGGGCGAAATGTACCGACCGGGTGGCCGATGCCATGATGGAAGCGGTTTCGGAAATTAAAACCGATGTGCCCAGCGAGCAGAGTGTGAACTCCATTTATATGATGGCGCACTCCGGTGCACGGGGCTCCAAGAACCAAATGAAACAATTGGCCGGTATGCGTGGTCTGATGGCCAAGCCATCGGGCGAAATCATCGAAACGCCGATTATTTCCAACTTTAAGGAAGGCCTGACGGTTCTGGAATACTTCTCCTCGACCCACGGTGCCCGTAAAGGTCTGGCTGATACGGCGTTGAAAACTGCCAACTCCGGTTATCTTACCCGCCGTCTGGTGGATGTGGCGCAGGATTGTATCGTCACCGAGCAAGATTGCGGCACCGATGCCGGTATTGAACTCAGAGCCGTGGTTGACGCCGGCGAAGTGGTTGTTTCGCTTGGCACCCGTGTTCTTGGCCGGGTCTGCGCCGAAGATATTGTGCACCCTGCCAGCGGCGATGTGCTTGCTGCACGCGATACCTATATTGACGAGGTAATGGCAGAGAAAATTGATGTTGCCGATGTGCTTTCCATCAAGGTTCGCTCTTCGCTAACCTGTGAAACCCGTTCAGGAATATGTGCCACTTGTTATGGCCGTGATCTGGCGCGCGGTATTCCTGTTAATGTCGGTGAGGCCGTTGGTGTTATTGCGGCGCAGTCCATTGGCGAGCCGGGCACACAATTGACTATGCGGACCTTCCACATTGGTGGCACGGCTCAGGTTTCCGAACAGTCCTTTATCGATGCTGCCCATGAAGGTAAGGTGCGTTATCAAAACCGCGCTACGGTGAAAGATACAACTGGTACCTATGTGGTGATGAACCGACAAATGCAGGTTACCATAGTTGATAATAACGGCAAAGAACGCGAAAGCTATAAACTGCTTTACGGGGCAAAACTGCCACATAATGAAGGCAAGAAAGTCAAGCGCGGTGATCGTCTGGCCGAATGGGATCCATACACGACACCGATCATCACAGAAGCTGGCGGTACGATCAAACTTCTGGATGTTCTGGATGGGATTTCCGTAAAGGATGAAATGGATGAAGCTACCGGTATTTCCTCGCGTGTGATCGTGGATTGGCGTTCGCACACTCGCGGTGCCGGGGTGCAACCGACCATCACGGTTCTTGATGATAAGGGCGAACCGGTGAAGTTTTCCGGTGGCCGGATTGCCAATTACATGCTGGCCGTTGGCGCGATTATCTCCGTCAATGATGGTGATAAAGTGCAACCGGGTGATGTGATTGCGCGTATCCCGACCGAAGGGGCTAAAACCCGTGATATTACCGGTGGTTTGCCACGGGTGGCCGAATTGTTTGAGGCCCGCAAGCCCAAGGATCACGCGATTATCGCCGATATTGATGGCCGGGTTGAATATGGTCGCGATTACAAGAACAAGCGCCGTATTTCCATTGTTCCAGCGGATGAAACACAGGAAACCTCGACCTACCTTGTGCCCAAGGGCAAGCACTTGACCGTGCAGGATGGAGATATGATCCAGCGTGGTGAATACCTGCTCGATGGCAATCCTGCACCCCATGATATCTTGCAGATTATGGGCGTTGAAGCGCTGGCGGAATATCTTGTGGATGAAATTCAGGAAGTGTATCGCCTGCAAGGGGTGCCGATCAATGACAAGCACATTGAAACCATTGTCCGCCAAATGCTGCAAAAGGTTGAAGTCACCGACCCCGGTGAAACCGGCCTGTTAAAAGGCGAGCAACTGGACCGTCATGATTTTGCAACCATTCAGGAAAAAGCCGAAGCCGAGAAGAAAACCCTGGCCAAAGCCGATCCGATCCTGTTGGGCATTACCAAGGCAAGCCTGCAAACCAAGTCCTTCATCTCTGCGGCTTCATTCCAGGAAACCACGCGTGTGCTTACCCAGGCCGCCGTTGAGGGTAAAACAGATAACCTGGAAGGCCTGAAAGAAAATGTGATCGTGGGTCGTCTGATCCCGGCCGGTACCGGTAGCACGTTGCGCCATTATCAGGACATTGCTGATGGTCGCGATATGAAAGCGTTGGCCGAACGTGAGGCCGCCCGTGTCAGTGCTGAAGATGCGCTGCCGGACGAGATCGCTGAAGCTGCAGCAAACGAGGCGGGTGCATAGCGCCTTTCCTGTGATCATTAAAAAAAGGCCGCTGGAATGTCCGGCGGCCTTTTTATATCACGCTCGCATTTTACGCATATCCCTGGTCAGAATTTTCCAGTAAGCGATTACAAAGATGCCAAAAGCCATGACCCAGAAAACGCCCGAAGCCGAATAAAATACTGTCTGGCTACTGACGGAACCGGCAATACGTGTGATGGCGGCAAGGGTGATGGAAACATACATCACGGCATTGGCCAGGTCTGCTTTTAGCGGCTGGCCGCTATGGCCTCGTGCAGCCCGGCTCATAACGCCCAATATCATGGTGGCAAAGGCTCCGGCGGTAAACGCGTGTATGGCAGCGCTTTGCGGCACTAAATTCAAGACGATATGTAAGCTGAGAAGTGTGAAACCTATGCTGATCCACAAATAGCCCAAATGCAAAACCCAGAGCATTGGCTCATCCAGTATGGCCAGGCCCCGCCAACGGGTCAGTCGTTCCAGATGCAGGGCGCTGGCTATCAGGCAAAGACCGCCGCTTAACAGGCTTTGCGGATACAGGGTCCAGCTTATGGCAGTGATAACCGTGGCCACAAGTGTGAACCGGTCAGTATTGGTTACCGGGCCGGGCAGGCGGCCGTCGCCACGTTTTGCCAGAACATTTCGGGTAAAGCTGGGGATGATACGACCACCGATCAGGGCAATCAGCGTCACCAGTGTCATCACACCAAACCGTTCGGCCAGCATCGTATCCGCGTTGGCAAAGGCATAACGCCAGTGAAACAGGAGGTTGGCCGAGGCCAGCAGCGTTATCAGAAGCGCCGTTTTGATATTGCGCCAGTTTTTGCCAGCCAGAATTTCGCGCCACACCGCCGCGCAAAGCGCAATCAGGAATATGGCATCAATAATCGCTGATCCTTTTTCTCCCAGAATATGCGGCATCAGCATGACGATGCGTCCAAGCCCCCAAAGGCTGGCCAGGGCGCCAAGCCATAGCCCGCGCACCGGCAAGCGCCCGGTCCAGTTGGGAATGGCGGTGAGCAAAAACCCGGCCATGGCCGCGCTGGCAAAACCAAAAATCATTTCATGGGCATGCCAGCTCGCATTCAGGCTCATTAACGGCGGTAAAAGCCCAAGCCATTCACCCAGCCAGATGAGAATGGCCAAAACTGCCCAGAGACCAGTCCCTAAAAAGAACGGGCGAAAACCCTGTGATAAAAAGGCCGGTCCCCGATAGTCTCGCCGCGCGGCGATTCGGCGGGGAGGGGACGAAACATCAATTTTGGTTGCCATGGGCTGTCCTTGGGTGTGCGTGATGGAATCAATTGTAAGTTTTGTGAGGAAATCACTGATTCATATAATCATCCAGTCGTGTGGTAGTGTATCCTTGTGATAATTATATGTGCAGGGCACGCATTTGCACACATTTGCGCTCTTGACCGCGCCAAATTCAACGACTAGGTTCCGCGCTCGTTCCAAAGGCTGGCTGTAATCCGTGGGATTAGACGCTGTCCGGAACATCGATAAATTGGGGATATCCCCCGTTGGTGCCGCGTTGCTCTCGTAGTTGCGTGGTTGTTGTTTTGCCGACAGTGCACTTACCTGTGCTGTGCGGTAGTTTTTTTGGACGATGAGTCCGCGCAAGAAGGATTGAGGCTTTATGGCGACAATCAATCAGCTCGTACGCAAACCGCGTAAACCCAAGGTCAAGCGCAATAAGGTGCCGGCCCTGATGGCCTGCCCGCAGCGCCGTGGGGTATGCACACGCGTTTATACCACCACACCAAAGAAGCCGAACTCGGCTTTGCGTAAAGTGGCGAAGGTTCGCCTTACCTCCGGTCATGAAGTGGTGAGCTATATTCCTGGCGAAGGTCATAATCTGCAGGAGCACTCGGTTGTGCTCATTCGCGGTGGCCGGGTTAAGGATTTGCCGGGTGTTCGGTATCACATCCTTCGTGGTGTTTTGGATACGCAAGGCGTCAAAGACCGTCGCCAGCGTCGTTCCAAATACGGCACCAAGCGTCCTAAATAAGAGAGAAGGTGGTATAGATGTCACGCCGTCACCGCGCCGAAAAACGAGAGGTCCACGCGGACCCCAAGTTTGGCGACCAAACCCTAACCCGTTTTATGAACTATGTAATGCGCGATGGTAAAAAATCCACCGCCGAAAAGATCGTTTACGGGGCGATGGAAATCGTAGAAGAAAAAACCCGCCGCGAGCCTCTGCCGCTTTTTCACGAAGCGCTGGAAAATGTGGCACCGGGTGTTGAGGTGCGTTCACGCCGCGTTGGCGGTGCCACCTATCAGGTGCCTGTTGAGGTTCGCCCGGATCGTAAAAAAGCGCTGGCCATTCGCTGGCTGGTAGGAGCGGCCCGTAGCCGTAATGAGCATACCATGCGTGAGCGCCTTGCTGGCGAGCTTATGGATGCTGCAAGTAATCGTGGTAACGCCGTCAAAAAGCGTGAAGACACCCACCGGATGGCCGAAGC
The DNA here is from genome assembly GCA_021776595.1 of Robiginitomaculum sp. GTDB lineage: Bacteria > Pseudomonadota > Alphaproteobacteria > Caulobacterales > Maricaulaceae > Robiginitomaculum_B. The sequence goes on from JAJFFP010000086.1 coordinate 14,506, forward strand.
CAACCGGGCATTTTCACATTACCGCTGGTAGCGGACAAAGAAGAGTTTAAGGCAATGCCACGTTCCCATAAAATCGAAGATTACCGCAACTTTGGTATCATGGCGCATATTGACGCCGGCAAGACCACGACCACAGAGCGGATTCTCTATTACTCCGGCAAGTCCCACAAGATTGGTGAAGTGCACGATGGTGCTGCCACCATGGACTGGATGGAGCAGGAGCAGGAACGCGGTATCACTATTACCTCTGCGGCCACGACGACATTTTGGAACGGCAAGCGCCTGAATATTATTGATACCCCAGGGCACGTGGACTTCACTATTGAGGTTGAGCGTTCTTTACGGGTGCTGGATGGTGCGATCGCGCTTCTGGATGCCAATGCCGGTGTTGAACCGCAAACGGAAACCGTGTGGCGCCAGGCCGACAAATATAAAGTGCCACGGATGATCTTCGTCAACAAGATGGACAAGATTGGTGCAGACTTCTTTATGTCTTACGAGATGATCGAGGATCGTCTGGGTGCCAACGCGCTGGCCATCCAATTGCCGATTGGTTCGGAAAACGATTATGTGGGTCATATCGACTTGATCGCAATGAAGGCCATCACCTGGTCCGGCGAAGCACTGGGTGCGGAATATTCCGAAGGGGATATTCCTGCTGATCTTGTGGATCAGGCCAAGGCGTGGCGCGAAAAGCTGATTGAGAAGGCTGTGGAAGTCGATGATGTGGCCATGGAAGCCTATCTTGAGGGTGAAGAGCCTTCGGTTGATGCGCTCAAAGCCATGATCCGCAAGGGCACCATTGATAATACGTTCGTGCCGATACTCTGCGGCACGGCATTCAAAAATAAAGGTGTGCAACCATTGCTGGATGCCGTGGTCGATTATTTGCCATCGCCGGTCGATATTCCTGCCATCAACGGTATTGACGTCAAAACCGGTGAAGATATCGAGCGTCATGCTTCGGATGAAGAGCCGCTTTCCATGCTGGCGTTCAAAATCATGAATGACCCGTTTGTAGGCACCTTGACCTTTGCGCGGATTTATTCGGGCAAGCTGGAAACAGGCATTACGCTGATCAACTCGGTTAAAGAGCGTAAAGAACGCATTGGCCGAATGCTGGAAATGCACTCTAATTCCCGCGAAGATATTAAAGAGGCTTTTGCCGGCGATATTGTCGCCATTGCGGGTCTCAAGCAAACCACAACGGGCGATACACTTTGTGATCCGCAAAGTCAGGTTATTCTGGAACGGATGGAATTTCCTGAGCCGGTGATTGAAATTGCCATCGAGCCTAAAACCAAGGCCGATCAGGAAAAGCTGGGCATTGCGCTGCAACGTCTGGCCGCCGAAGATCCTTCCTTTCGTGTGCACACCGATGGTGAATCCGGTCAGACGATCATTGCCGGTATGGGCGAATTGCACCTGGATATTCTGGTGGATCGCATGAAGCGCGAATTTGGCGTTGAGGCCAATATCGGCCAGCCGCAAGTGGCCTATCGCGAAACGCTTGGGCAGGCTGCAGACATTGATTACACCCACAAGAAACAATCTGGTGGTTCTGGTCAGTTTGCGCGGGTTAAAATTACCTTTGAGCCTCTTCCTGCTGGCGAGGGCGAGCTTTTTGAGTCCAAAGTTGTTGGCGGTAATGTGCCCAAGGAATATATTCCGGGCGTAGAGAAGGGCATCAAACAGATTGCCTCCACCGGTATTTTGGCAGGCTTCCCGCTGATCGACTTCAAGGCTACCCTCTATGATGGTGCCTACCACGATGTGGATAGTTCGGTGATGGCCTTTGAAATTGCTGGCCGTGCGGCTTTGCGTCAGGCCAAGAGTGACTGTGCCCCCAAACTGCTTGAGCCGATTATGAAGGTTGAAGTGGTTACACCGGAAGATTATACCGGCTCCGTCATTGGCGATCTGAATTCCCGCCGTGGGCAAATCCAAAACCAAGAGGTGCGTGGCACCGCCAATGTCATCAATGCCATGGTTCCTTTGGCCAATATGTTTGGTTATGTGAACCAGTTGCGTTCCATGTCCCAGGGCCGGGCGCAATACACCATGCAATTCGACCATTACGAGCCGGTTCCCAAAGCTGTGGCCGAAGAAGTTATAGCAAAACACGCGTAAGACGCCTAATCGAGAAGAAGTGAGATAAGAAAATGTCAAAAGAGAAATTTGAGCGCAACAAGCCGCACGTAAATGTTGGCACGATTGGTCACGTTGACCATGGCAAGACGACGTTGACGGCGGCGATCACGAAGTATTTTGGTGAGTTCAAGGCGTATGACGCGATTGATG
>JAJFFP010000087.1 GCA_021776595.1 Robiginitomaculum sp.
CTCTGCGTATTTTGTGCCTCTGCCCGAAAATGAACGCCTGACATTTTTAACATAATGCCTTCGCATACATTGCAATACCTGTGCTTTACCCTTTTGGGGTGATGCCCGGTTTCTGCCAGTATGGTTGTTCTTTCATCAGAGTATTGATGGAGAACATCCGATGATAAAGTCGCTTAGTGTTATTGCCTGCCTTTGCAGTATGAGTTTTGCACAGGCACATGCCCAATCCAGCCCGCAAGACCTCCCTGAACCACCGGGTGAAGTGCACCTGCCTACGCTGGATGGCACGGATGGTTTTGTGATTACCGGATCAGTATTCAACGATAATATGGGGGCATTTCTGAGCGCCATCGGCGATATTAATGGCGATGGCTTTGGCGATTTTGCCGCTTCGCAAAATAACACCGGTAATGATACGGCCGCGCAGATTGCCGTTGTTTTTGGTAAGGCAACCGGAATTCCGGCAAGTTTTAAGGCCGATACGCTGGATGGCAGCAATGGTTTTGTTATTAAAGGCGTCACGCGTCAGCCGGAATTGCGCGATGAATTTACCGCCATTAGCGGACCTGGCGATCTGAATGGCGATGGTATTGATGATCTGGTTGTCGGGCTTGGCAATAATAAAGCCGGCAGCAATGCACAGGCCGGTCAGGTGTTTATCATTTATGGCAAAAACACTGCTTTTGGCGCTGAACTGGCCCTTGCTGATATTGATGGCACCAACGGTTTTCGCATTGATGGTTTTGCAACATCCCAGCTCTTGGGCGAGGCCCTTGGCGGTAAGGGGCGCGGGGACTTTAATAATGATGGCAAGGCTGATTTGCTGATTGGTTCGCGAACGGCAGGTGGTTATGTGGTTTTCGGGCAAAGTAGTAATTTTACCCATCCATTTGATCTTGGGTCTCTGGATGGCAGCAATGGTTTTGCCATTAGCAATGTTACCGCCAATGATTTAACCGGCAGTGCCCTGGCCGCCGTCGGTGATGTCAATAATGATGGCATTGATGACATCATCGTTGGGGCCATGCGAACCCAGGTAGGTGACACCAGTTCTGCTGGCGCAGCGTATGTGATTTTTGGTTCTGCCTCTGTCTTTGCTGCCAGTTTTGATCCTTCAACCCTGGATGGCACAAACGGTTTTTCCGTGACCGGTATTGCCCCCAATTTCTCACAAACGGGGACATCGGTGGACGGTGCAGGCGATTTTAATGGTGACGGTATTGACGATATTATCATTGGTACACCGGGCGGCGCGCAGGCTGGACGGGCGGATGTTATTTTTGGTTCCAGCAGCACTTTTGCCGCCACGATGTCTATAGGCGATATTGATGCTACAAGCGGCTTTACCTTGATCGGGGATCGTTCCGGCACAGCATTTTCCGCTGGTGACCGCCTTGGCAATTCGGTCAGCGGCGCCGGAGATTTTAATGGTGACGGAATTGGCGACATCTTGGTTGGCGCAGAGGGCGCCGGACCATTTGCCAACAATCAAAACGGTGCCGCTTATGTGGTTTTTGGTGCCAACACCAATCTGCCGGCAAGCATGAGCTCTACGGCGCTTAATGGCAATAACGGCCTCAACCTTACCGGGGGTAATACCGGAGATACCATTGGCGATAGTGTCAGCAGTGGTGACATCAATAATGATGGCAGGACCGATGTGATTGTTGGTGCCCGTGGCTCTGATAATGGTATAACCGATGGCGGAGCGGCCTTTGTAGTCTATGGTAAATCTTCTGTGGCTGCACCGGTTCCGGTGGTGGCCGCCATGTTGCCTGGTGCCCGTTCCGGCTTTGTTGGCGGGCCGGATATCACGGTTTTTGCCACGGTGATCAATGGTGGCACAACGCTGGCCAGCAATTGCTCTATGGCGCGTGAAAATGGTGATTTCTTTATTGCTGATGTGGGCTTTGTCGAGACTAATCCGGCCACCAATGTGGTAACCGGCACACCCAATGCGGCCTTTGACCTGACGGCGGGGCAGGCCCGCAGTTTTATCCTCACCCTGACACCACGGCAGCAGGCTGCCTTTGGTCAGGAAATCTTTCCCATTATTTTTTGCGATAATGCTTTTGTGCAAAGAGTGCCGGGGGTGAACGGCGTGTTTTTGACCATCGGTAATGCCGCCGGACCAGATATTCTCAGCATTTCTTCAACGCCCGATGCCAATGGTATCATAACCCTGCCCAGCGGTGGGGCGAGCTTCATGACGGTTTCGGCCACCAATATCGGCATTGGTGATGGCTCTACGGGCAATGCCGATGCGGTTAGCGTTACCGCCTCGATTCGATCCACCTTTCCCGCTTTGCCACTGACCGTGACCGTTTGCGAAACCGATGCGATGGGCAATTGCAAAGCACCTGCCGCCGCTACGGTGGATATGGTGATCGGTAACGGTGCAAGTTTTATTGCGGTTTTTGTTTTTGGTAACGGCACAGAGATTCCTCTAAATGCCGCCACTACGCGCATCACGCTTGATCTAAAGAACTCTGGGGGGAGCACGCTATCCTCGACCAGTGCCGCTGTGCGTACCACCGCGCCATAGGTTGTGCTCTCTAGAGGGGGCGGGGCAGGGGTGTAAAAATGCCGCTGCCCTGCCATATTTTATTGCTGTAAAAATGGGTGTAATGCTGGGTGAAGGAAAGGATTCTTCACCATGAGCAAAATCAACACCATCGCCTTTATCGGACTAGGCAATATGGGGGGGCCAATGGCCGCCAATCTGGTCAATGGCGGCTTTGCGGTCACGGCCTTTGATCTATCAGACGAGGTATTGACGCAAGCCAGAGCGCAGGGGTGCAAAACGGTCAGCAGTATTGGCGAGGCCGTTCAAGGCAAGGACGCGGTCGTAACCATGTTGCCTGCGGGCAAGCATGTGCGCAGCGTTTATATCGGGGCCAATGGCGTCTTTGCCAATGCCAAAACCGGGGCGCTTTTTTGCGATTGTTCCACGATAGATGTGCAAAGCGCCCGCGATGTAGCCGGTGAAGCGCAAAAACTGGGCTTTTCCATGGTCGATAGCCCGGTGTCGGGTGGTGTGGCGGCGGCCAGCGCGGGCACACTGGCCTTTATGGTTGGCGGCCCGGACGCTGCTTTTGAAGCGGCGCAAAGTGTGCTGGAACCTATGGCCAAGGCCATCTATCACGCGGGCGACAGTGGCGCGGGGCAGGCCGCTAAAATCTGCAACAATATGCTACTTGGCATTACCATGATCGGCACCGCAGAAGCCTTTGTATTAGCTAAAAAACTGGGTCTTGACTCGCAGCGTTTTTTTGATATTTCCGCCAATGCTTCGGGGCAGAACTGGTCAATGACCTCCTATTGCCCGGAACCAGGTCCTGTACCGGCATCCCCGGCCAATAACGGCTATAAGCCGGGTTTTTCTGCGGCAATGATGTTAAAGGATTTGCGCCTGGCACAAGACGCCGCGCAATCCTCTGGCACAGCCACACCCCTGGGGGCCGAGGCCCAGGCGCTTTACGCCATGTTTGACAGCCTTGGTGGCGGTGGCACGGATTTTTCAGGTATTATTGAAATGCTCAACGGGAATATGGGCAAGGTTTAATTCGGATTATTTACGGCTCACAGAACCCCGGCCCTAACGGCCAGGGCTCTGTAATTTGATGTCTTATGACGGTTTGCGAAAGCGCAAGGTCATGCGATCAGATTCGCCAATCTGGCGATAGTGTTCCTTCATGGCATCGTCTTTTATGGCAAGCGTTGGGGGCAGGGTCCAAACACCGCGCTCATAATCTGCGGTGTCTTTAGGATTGGCATTGACTTCACTGATGCCATCCAGTTCAAATCCGCCTTTTTTGAACATTTCAATCACATAGGATTGTTTCAGAAAACCCTTATGGCCACTGACATCATATTCTTTATCACCATAATCTTCTTTGGCGCGATGTTGCACAACACCGACAATGCCACCTGGTTTCAGCATGGCATAGCTGTCGGCGATGGCTTCTGCAAAGTATTTTGGATCAATACGGTTCAGATGGTGCAAGGCACGTATGAACAAAACTGCATCCATCTGACCATCGGCACTGTCTGGCACCATGCCAAATAAAAATGCACCTTTAACTGCTGCATTCTCCGGACCGTTTTCTTTGGCCATTTCAGGGTATTTTTCTGGCCATTGGGTATATGTTTCGCGGGCCTCATCACTAAACTCACGCTTAGAATAGGCCATGATGCCGCCGCGAAGATCCGGGCTGTAATTGATGCCATACCAGCCGCCATCGGGCGAAACATAAGGCAGCAATACGCGCGTATACCAGCCACCACCGGGCAGAGCTTCAACCACATTGGCGTTGGGGGCAATATCAAAAAACGCCATGGTCTGGGCGGTATGGCGAAATCCATCACGGGCGCGATCCTTGTCACGCCGTGGGTCAGCCATCACCGCCTCCAGCTTGGCAGTGTCCAGTGCAGCGGTCAGCTTTTCGTCATTTGGCTGGTTTGCAGTGCTTTGTGCCTCGCCATTGACTGCCGGGGCAGAGCATGCCCCAAGCAGTAATCCTGACAAAGCAGCCCCGATAAGATATTTTTTCATGATGGCCTCCCAAAGCACATTTGTACGCGATCAACGCTCCCGTAAATACGATGAATTGCTGTTAACCCGGAATGGTGAAACGGTATAGCACAAAACATACACAACAGCATCAGATACATTAAATATTGTTAATGATGTTGGGTGGGGTGCACTCATTCCCACTCGATAGTGCCGGGCGGTTTGGAGGTAACATCATAAACCACCCGGTTAATGCCACGCACTTCATTGATGATACGGGTGGACATGCGCCCCAGCACCTCATGATCGAATGGGAAATAATCGGCGGTCATGCCATCGGTTGAAGTTACCGCGCGCAAGGCCAGCACATAATCATAGGTGCGCTCATCGCCCATAACGCCCACCGTGCGCACCGGCAGCAACACCGCAAAAGCCTGCCAGATGTCATCATAAAGCCCGGCTTTTTTGATCTCATCGAGATAGATAGCATCGGCTTTTTGCAAAATGGCTACACGCTCCGGTGTAATCTCGCCGGGTATTCGAATGGCCAGGCCCGGCCCAGGAAACGGGTGACGGGCGACAAACTTCTCGTTCAGGCCAAGCTCACGACCTAAGCTGCGCACCTCATCCTTGAACAATTCTCGCAAGGGTTCCACCAGCTTCATTTTCATACGGGCGGGCAGGCCGCCAACGTTATGGTGCGATTTAATGGTCACTGATGGACCACCGTCAAAAGACACGCTTTCAATCACATCCGGATACAGTGTGCCCTGGGCCAGAAAGTCCGCGCCGCCCACCGCCTTGGCTTCGCGCTCAAATATATCAATAAAAAGCCCGCCGATAATTTTGCGTTTTTTTTCCGGATCCGAAACACCGGCGAGTTTGCCTAAAAACTCATCGCCCGCATCCACATGCACAAGCGGGATATTGTAATGATCACGAAACAGGCTGACCACCTCGTGGGCCTCATTGGCACGCATCAACCCTGTATCGACAAACACGCAGGTTAACTGGTCACCAATGGCCTCGTGCAGCAATACCGCAACAACCGAGCTATCAACACCGCCGGATAGACCGCAAATCACTTTTTTATCGCCCACCTGTTCACGGATTTTGGTGATTTCCTCTTGCCTGAAGGCGGCCATGGTCCAGTCACCGGACAGGCCAGCGATGCTATGGGTGAAATTGCGAAGGATGGTAGAGCCGCAGGGGGTATGCACCACTTCAGGGTGGAATTGCACGCCATAGATTTTGCGCTTCTCATTGGCAATGGCGGCAAAGGGCGCGTTCCCCGAATTAGCAATGACCTCAAAACCCTCAGGCAAGGCAACTACCTTGTCGCCATGGCTCATCCAAACAGTCTCAGAATGCGCAAGGCCTGCGAATAGCGGGCTGTCTTTGATCATTTCAATTTCAGCACGGCCAAATTCACGTTCTTCGGAGGCAGCGACCTTGCCGCCAAGCTGGTCGCAAATGACTTGCTCGCCATAACAAATACCAAGGATCGGCACACCCAGATCAAATACTTCCTGTGGCGCGCGGGGGCTATCTGCCCAATGCACCGATGAGGGGCCGCCGGACAGGATTACGGCTTTGGGGGCAAAGTGATCCAGAAATCCATCGCCTAGCCGGTTATAGGGATGCACTTCGCAATAGATGCCGCTTTCGCGCAAGCGCCGGGCTATGAGCTGCGTGACCTGGCTGCCAAAATCAACAATAAGAACGTGTTGGTGCTGGGCGCTCATAATTATCTTTCCTGAATATGTTGTGGTTCGGCTTTATCCTTCGACAAGCTCAGGATGAGGTGTATTTGTGGTGTACTGGCACTTTCGTCCTCACCCTGAGGGATTTCCGGAGGAAATTGTCTCGAAGGGCGAAGGACGAGGGCGCTCATGCGCGTCTCTCCAATACGGCAACAAAAAAGCCGTCCGTGCCAATACGTGCCGGACTTAGGCGCAAACTTCCTTCATTTGTTACACAAGGCCGCAATGCTGCCATGCCTGCTTCGGTCACTATGCCGGATTTTTCCATCATTGGCAGGGCAGGGCAAAGCCTGAAATTCTTGTGGGTATCAAGGAATAAGGCCAGCCGGTCCTCGTTTTCTTCCATAAACACCGAACAGGTGACATAGACCAGATGGCCACCGGGGCGCACAAAGGGGGCGGCCTCGGTCAAAACCGTGTCCTGTTCGCTTAATCGCCGATCAAGCTGTTGTGCTGTAAGACGCCATTTGGTGTCCGGGTGGCGTCGCCAAGTGCCTGAACCCGTGCAGGGCGCATCAACAAAAACAACGTCCATTTTGCCCTCCATGTCATTGGGCACACCGCCATCCACCGGGTTGCAAATCTGCACATTGCGCACACCGGCGCGTTTGGCGCGGTGATAAAGCGGCTTTAGGCGCCGCGCATCACGGTCATAGGCATACAGCTGGCCTGTATTGTTCATCAGCGCGCTGAGCGCCAGGGTTTTGCCTCCCCCACCGGCGCAATAATCAAGCACTTGAGCGCCTTTAATGTCACCAGCGGCGGCGGTGACAATTTGGCTGCCCAGGTCCTGCACCTCAACCCAGCCCTTGTTAAACGCTGGTATCACGGTCACAGCAGGGGCTTTTTTGGCAGGGTCTGGGGCTTTTATTTGTGCGGCGGTGCGTAATATGGGCACAGACCTGGCCTTGACGGATTTTAGCGCGCTCAAGGTTTTCTCTGGTTGTGATTTTAAGGTGTTCAGACGTAAATCTACGCTGGCTCTGTGGCCAAAGGCGCGGGCCTCGGCTTTGACCTCATCACCAAAAGCGCGCACCAGCATAGGCATTACCCAGTCTGGCATGTCCGATTGAGCGGCCTTTTCCAGCGTATTATTAGATGCCAAATGGCTCTGTTCTTCTTCCGTAAGGCTTCCCGGCCCGTGGGGTTCTTCTCCTGCCCATTCGCCAAGGGTATCCAGCGGGGTATTCCAGATAAAATGCAATGCCCCTAAAACCAGCGCGCGGGGACTGTCGTCAAACATCTGCGCGGCCAATGATGGTCGGCGGCGCAACGCATCCAGACAAAGGCCGGCAATCCATGCCCGGTCTTTGGCCCCGGCATAGCGGTTTTGTCGGCCCCAATCAGCAATCGCGGTCTTGATAGGCACCCGGCGGCTGGTAAAATCCTTCAGGATTTCCATGGCTGCCGTTAATTTACCGCTTTCTCTCATAGGATCAGCCCCAATATACGCTGTTTCTTTTTGCTCAGGCCCTGGGATACAAGGCGGTGCGAGCTGGCAATATAATCCTGCAAATCGCGCCTGCTCAGCCCCGGCTGGTCATAATGCTGTATCCACAACATACCGCGCGAAGCCAGATAGGGTGCCGGGCGCAGGCCGGGTTGATCTTTTAACATTTCAAATCCGATGTCAGTGACTTTGAAGGTGATCCCCAATGTGTCAGTGTTGGTCCAGCCGGCCACCGCAAACATTTTTTCGCCCACTTTCCACACATGCGCGCCGCCCCATTGCACCACAGTGGTTGTAGCCGGCAGGCCAGCACAAAAGGCGTTGTATTCATCCAGCGTCATTTATGACGGCGCGGAATAATTGGGCGCTTCGCGGGTCATGGTCACATCATGCACATGGCTTTCGCGCAGGCCCGCCCCGGTGATTTTGATAAACTGCGCCCGCGCCTTAAAATCACCAAGTGTGGCGGCCCCGGTATAGCCCATAGCGGCACGAAGTCCGCCAAGGAGCTGGTGCAATATTGGCCCGGCTGGTCCCTTATAGGGGGTCTGGCCCTCAATACCTTCAGGGACCAGCTTCATGCTGTCCTTGACTTCTTTTTGGAAATACCGATCCGCAGATCCGGCACTCATGGCCGCCACGCTGCCCATGCCGCGATAGGATTTATATGAGCGCCCCTTATAGAGGAATACCTCACCCGGTGTTTCGTCTGTGCCCGCAATCAGCGAGCCTACCATAGCGGTGGACGCCCCGGCGGCCAGCGCTTTGGCAAAATCACCGGAATATTTAATACCGCCATCGGCAATGATGGGTGTGTCGCTGTCTTTGGCCGCTTTAACGGCATCCACAATGGCTGTCAGTTGCGGCACACCGACACCGGCCACCATGCGCGTGGTGCAGATGGAGCCTGGCCCAATGCCGACCTTTACTGCATCGGCCCCGGCATCAATCAGCGCGCGAGTGGCATCATAAGTAGCAACATTGCCGGCAATGATTTGTGCGCCATTACTCTCGCGGCGGATACGCGCCACCTGTTCAGCAACGGTGATGGAATGACCGTGGGCAGTATCAATCACCACCACATCAACTCCGGCCTCAATTAACGCCTGTGCGCGCTCAAAGCCTGCATCACCCACTGTGGTTGCCGCGCCCACCAGCAGGCGACCATGCGCGTCTTTGGCCGCATCAGGAAAAGCGCGGGCCTTTTCAAAGTCTTTCACCGTGATCAGACCGCTAAGATGGCCGTCCTCATCGACAATCAGTAGCCGTTCAATTCGGTTTTTATGCAAGAGTGCCTTGGCTTCTTCCGGGGAAACCCCTTCGCGGGCCGTAACCAGCTTGCGGGTCATCAAATTGGCAATGGTCTCGTTCGGATCGTCACAAAAGCGAACATCGCGATTGGTGATAATACCAATTAGGTTCTGGCTTTGCTGTTCGACCACCGGGATACCGGAAATGCGGTGGGTTTTTGCCAAGGCCTTCAATTCTGCCAGACTGGCTTCGGGATGGATGGTCACCGGATTGATCACCATACCGGATTCAAAGCGCTTGACCTTGCCAACCTCGGCGGCCTGTTCCTCAATAGTCAAATTACGGTGGATCATGCCAATGCCACCAGCCTGGGCCATGGCAATGGCCAGCCTGGCTTCGGTCACAGTATCCATTGCGGCCGAGATCAACGGCACGTTCAAGGTAATAGATTTGGTCAGCTTCGTGGTGACATCCACTTGCCCCGGCAGGACTTTTGATGGACCGGGTTGCAAGAGAACGTCATCAAACGTCAGCCCCTGGCGAATCTGCATGGGGGTCTCCTTCTCTCTTGCGGGCGCGGTTTAACCCATCACAGGCAAAAGGGAAAGGGGGAGGGTGTATAAACAGGGTTTTAAGGTCGCTTGCTTCTTCAGGCTGCACCAGACCAGGGATGAAACTGCTCTGTATCGTCATTGCGGCGAAGGCCGCAATCCAGAGCAGCGTTCCTACTGGACCCCGACTTTCGCCGGGGTGACGTATGGAGTGGAGAATCCACGCCCTTCTTATTCCTACTTCTCTTTAGGAGGAGGGCGCACAGGGAATAATGAATGTATGCCGCCAATTGACATTAGGCGCAAATTCGCTTCATTGGCGCAACTTCCGGTAAATTGAAGATTTGAGAGTTATTATGCACACGTATCGCACCCATACTTGCGGCGAACTGCGCCGCGAAGACGTTGGCAAGACAGCGCGTTTGTCGGGCTGGCTGCATCGCAAACGTGACCATGGGGGTCTGTTGTTTGTTGATTTACGCGATAATTTTGGCATTACCCAGATTGTGCTTTTGCCGGAAAATCCGCACTTTGCAAAACTGGAGCGCCTGCGTGTGGAAAGTGTGGTTTCGGTCACGGGTGAAGTTGTGGCCCGCGATGCAGAGACCATTAATACCGGCCTGCCCACTGGCGAGGTGGAAATGCACGTTGCTGATATGGACGTGCAATCCGAAGCCGCCGAATTACCCCTGCCAGTTTTTGGTGAGCCGGAATATCCCGAAGACATTCGCCTGACGTATCGCTATCTGGATTTGCGCCGCGAAACCCTGCACGCCAATATTTTGCTGCGTTCACAGATTATTTCCTCGATCCGTCGCCGCATGATCGATCAGGATTTTACAGAATTCCAAACGCCAATCCTGACCGCTTCTTCGCCCGAAGGGGCAAGGGACTTTCTGGTGCCGTCGCGCCTCCATCCGGGCCAGTTTTATGCCTTGCCGCAGGCACCGCAGCAATTCAAGCAATTGATCATGGTGTCGGGCTTTGACAAATATTTTCAGATTGCGCCGTGCTTTCGCGATGAGGACAGCCGCGCTGACCGCAGCCCCGGTGAGTTCTATCAGCTCGATATGGAAATGAGCTTTTGCACCCAGGAAGATGTGTTTAACGCCATTGAGCCGGTGCTGCATGGCGTTTTTGCTGAATTTGCCGGGGACCGCGTGGTGCCTGATGAACCATTCGCGCGCATCCCCTATGCCGAGGCCATGCTAAAATACGGCACCGACAAGCCGGACCTGCGCATTCCGTTTGAGATTTGCGATGTTTCTGATCTGGTATCGCGCGAAGATGTAACCCTTGGCGTATTCAAGAAAATTGTTGAAGGTGGTGGCGTTGTGCGCGCCATTCCGGCCCCCGGCACCGGCGATCAGGCGCGCAGATTTTTTGATAAAATGGACGGCTGGGCCAAAAAGGAAATGCAGGCCCCCGGTCTTGGTTATATGCGCTTTGTTGAAGATGACGGACAGCTAACGGCAACCGGCCCTATCGCAAAATTCTTTTCCCGTGAGGCGTTGATTGCTATTGCGGAACGTGCCGGGATCAAAGCCGGGGACGGCTTGTTCTTCTCGGCTGGTAAAGCCGGTGATGCGGTTAAGTTGGCAGGCGCTGCACGGGCCAAAATTGGCGCAGACCTTGGCCTGATTGATGAAAATGTATTCCGGTTTTGCTGGATTATCGATTTTCCGATGTTTGAGTGGAATGAAGACGACAAGCGCGTTGATTTCTCGCATAACCCATTCTCTATGCCGCAAGGGGGGATGGAAGCCCTTGAGCAAAAAGACCCGCTGGGTATTCTGGCCTACCAGTATGACATCGTGTGTAACGGCGTTGAGCTGTCCTCTGGCGCGATCAGGAATCACCGCGCGGAGATTATGTTAAAAGCCTTCGAGATTGCCGGTTATGGCGCTGATGTGGTGGAAGACAAGTTTGGCGGTATGTTAAACGCCTTTCGTTATGGCGCGCCGCCGCACGGCGGCATTGCGCCGGGCATTGACCGCATTGTGATGTTGCTCGCCGGGGTGGAAAATATCCGCGAAGTGATCCTGTTCCCCATGAACCAGCAGGCGCAGGATTTAATGATGCAGGCCCCCAATACGGTGTCGGATGCACAGCTTAAAGAGCTGCATATTCGCGTGGTGGAGCCACCAAAACAAAAAGCATAACTGCTGCTGATTACTATTCCTGACCGCCAGCAAGTATTTTTTCTTCTCGTGCATTTTGCAGGGCCGATTGCGCTTTTTCAAGCGAGCGTCTGGCTATATCAAGTGCATGCTGTGCTTTTCGGTTTTCCAGCTTCAGCCCATTAAGCTCGCGCTGTGCCCGTGCCAGGGCGCGTTGCTGTTCGTTTTGATAATCATTATAATCAGGCCAGGTAAACCGCTCCCCATCACGCTCAATAGTTATTTTTGGAAAGTCGTCCTGTGCCATGGCTTCTGCCAGTGCGATTTTGGCTTTTTGAACGGCAAAACCGGATTCGCGCATAACTTCAGCCGTAAGACGGGCAATGTTTTCACGATCCGTATCAGAGAGTTCAAAAGAAAAGGACTGGTCAAAATCCGGGCCGCGATAACGTTCAACCTTGCCGGCCCATTTCATATTCGCACAATTTTTAATGATGTGGCCCTTGGGTAATTGAGTGGCTTCATTGCCACAGGCCTGGGAAAGCTGATCTTGCGTCAGGTTTTTGACCTGTGACAGATCCGCTCCACTTAGCACGGCACCGTCAAAACTGGCGCTATCAACGTTTGCCTGGCCAAATGCGGCACGTTTGAGTTGTGATCCACCAAAATTTGCACCTCTAAGGCTTGCGCCATTCAGCCTCACCTTGAACAGGTTTACCTGTTGCAGACTGGCATCTTCCAGTTCTGCGCCCGAAAAGTCAGTGTAGCTGAGGTTGCTACGGTCAAATACGGCATCGGCCATTTTTGCTCCAACCAGACTGGCATGAGAAAAATTAGAGCCAATAAATTCAGCATCTGCGGCCTGAACCCCGTTCAGGATTGCGTAGGAAAAAATAACACCTCTGGCTTTTACATCTTCAAGCTTTGCCCCCGTAAGGTCGCAGCGCCCGAAATTTGATCCTTCAAGCTCGGCCTCAGTAAAATCAGCGCGCTTGAAAATAGCGCGTCCAAAATTTGCCCCGCTAATTTTGGCTTTGGTCAGATTGGCACCGGTAAAATCTGCCCTTGGAAAGCTGGCCCCACGCATGGAGACACCAGAGAGATCCTTGCCCGAAAGGTCACAGTCGGCGCAAATGCCACCAAAACCGATCAGGCGCGACAGGTCGTCACCCGCCTGTGCTGGCGTGGACACCATGGTCAAGGCCAACAGCCCGGCTGGAATGCTCACAAAAAGGCGTTTTTTCATCATCAATAGCTCAATTTTGTTATCAGTCAGGCATGTTTTACCCGCAATCGACAATTTTCGCGACTTAAATAGCAGTAATTATTAGGACGTATTGCTGTAAGGTATGGTTGTGAGTCTTCGACCTAATGCTGGAATTTATGGAGGAAGCTATATGCTGGATGAATTACTGGAAGCGCAAATTCTTGAAATCCTGTCAGGTAAAAGCTCAGTGCTGGGTGTGGAAATTGCCGAGGCGCTGGACAACCGGTATTTTGAAATCTGGCGCACCTGTCATAACAGTTCTAAAATTTATTCCACGCCATTTGGGCATTATTATCTGCGGATCGATAAAAAGCTGGACGGTCTGGCACGCCTAAGCCCGTCTATCTTACGTGATTTTCTGACCTATACGCGTATCTCAACCTTGGAAAATTCAGAAAATGCGGTGCGCGATGCACAAAATTCAAGAAACGAGCATGTGCGTATTTCTGAGGAAAAACGACAAATTGCCAGACAAATCATAAATGAAACATTGCCCCCGGAGATTCTGGAACACACCGGGGTGCTGATCGCTGGCGATGTTTGCCGAAATATGGCGCATCTGGTACCCCGGCCAGAGCGCTCTACCGGCAAGCTGGTGCGCGGCTCAGACATAGATCTGATTTTTGTAATTAAGGAAGATGGTAGCCTGAAAACTGAAATTGAGGACCGGATTACCGAAGCCAAAGCAATATATTTGCAACACCCGGCATTACGCGAAGAACTGGACTTTGTGGTCAATACGCTTGCGCATTACCGCGAAGCCTCGGCCTTTAAGGAGGTGCCGCACATGATCTCATGCAAGGCGGCTCTGGAGGGACAGTATCTGGCCGGGGCAAAAGCAATGGTGCAGCAATCCACCGCCATTTTGTTGCAGGCGCAAATCCCAAGGGAAGTAATAAAATTAACAGAAAAAGCCTTTTCTGATCGCCTGTTGGCAATGGAGCGGTTACGCAAGGACCCCAATGTGATCGGCCTGCCACGAGAGCGTCGGTTATTCTATTACTCTGATGAAATCTGGGAGTTCATGCTCAGTTAAAGAGACTTATGTTTTGCGACCATCTTGCGCTTTTGCAGTCTTTTTTTCCGGCACATGAGCTCTGATCCTCGTGGGGATCTCAGCATCAGCATGTATGTAATTATTGAGCATGCGCCGAACAGCGGCTTCATCGCTTAGGCGACAGGCGGCATCAAGACCGTTTAAGGTCAGGGTCACCAGATTGCGGTCAATTTTCCCGCGCGCAAGCGCTACTTGCTGTGAGCGCGTTGCCTCGGCAGATTCACCGGGGGCCAGCAGGGCCTCGGATATTTTTTCGCCGGCCCGTAATTTGGTAATAACGATAGGGATATCCACATTCGGCCGCAGACCCTGGCTGGTAATCATACGCCGGGCAAGATCAGCAATCCTGACCCCAGGTCCCATATCGTGGAAAAAGAGACTGCCGCGACTACCCTCATCTTCAAGGCCGATTTGCAGGGCCTCAAGCACCAAAGACACGGCCTCACGTTCAGTCATGAAATACCGTTCTACGTCAGGGTGGGTGACGGTAACCGGCAGCAGGCGTTCGATCTGATGGGCAAATAATGGCACGACCGAACCAGAGGAGCCAAAAACATTGCCAAAACGAACAATGATATGCCGTGTAACCGATTTGCCATCCATATCCCGTGCACGACAGAGCTCTTCTGCAATTTTTTTGGTGGCACCCATCATATTATGGGGCCTGACCGCTTTATCGGTTGAAATCAGAACCAGAGCCTTCGCCCCGAATTCACGGGCAACGTCTGATGTGTTGCGGGTGCCAAGCACATTGGTGGAGGCACCTTCTGCGGGATTGTCTTCAACCATTCCCACATGTTTAAGCGCAGCGACGTGAAAAACGATCTCAGGATTTTCTTCTTCAAATATCTGGCGCAGACGCGCTTTATCGCGCACATCGCCAATGACCATGCGCCGCTGCATATTGGGTTGCAGCTCGTCAAGCGCACCGCGCAAGGCATAAAGGCCATATTCATCATGGTCATAGGCAATAAGGGAAGCCGGTGCAGACGCGGCCACGGCACGCGAGAGTGCAGATCCGATGGTGCCTGCCGCCCCGGTGATCAACACACGCATGCCAGCCAGTTGCGCGCCCAGTGAGACCAGTTCTACTTCTTGTTCCTTGCGACCGAGAATTTCTTCGGGATCATAGGTTGTACGCGAACTCACGGGATAATTCCCCCCATCTTCCCGGCGTAGATAAAAGCACCACACCTCGCATCATGTCAGTGCATACCCCAGAACCATTGCAGGGTCCAGTTGGCATGCCAATACAGATGTATTTATAAATAGTTCTTGCGAAAATGAAAGAACTTTAAGAATTTAGGGTAATCAAACTCTCAGGGAAGGCCATCAGGCATGTCAGGGCATACCATTAAACTCCATACGCATTCAGGTAAGAATCACCATATCGCTAATGATCGCCCCTTGGCGCTTATTGCCGGGCCATGCGCGCTGGAGAGCCGAACCCACGCGCTGGAGGTAGCCAGTGCACTAAAAGAAATTTCGCAACGTTTGGGAATTATCTTGATTTTCAAGACCTCATTCGACAAGGCCAATCGCACCAGCGCCGATGCGGCGCGGGGTATTGGTTTGCGTCAGGCCTTGCCGATACTGGCCGAGATCAGAGAGAGCCTTGACCTTCCAGTATTAACCGATGTGCACCAGCCGGAGCAGTGCGCCCCGGTGGCGCAAGCCGTTGATGTGTTGCAGATCCCGGCATTTTTGTGTCGCCAGACGGATATTTTACTGGCGGCGGCTGCCACCAAGTGTGCAATCAATATCAAAAAAGGGCAGTTTCTTGCTCCCTGGGACATGATCCATGTGGTTGAAAAGGTGCGCAAGGCGGGCAATCCCAATGTTATGGTGACAGAGCGCGGGGCGAGTTTTGGTTATAATACGCTGGTTAGTGATATGCGAGCATTGCCGGTTTTGGCGAAAACCGGCGCCCCGGTCGTATTTGATGCCACCCATTCAGTGCAACAGCCCGGAGGGCAGGGTAGTTCATCCGGTGGCCAGCGTGAGTTTGTGCCGGTGCTGGCCCGTGCTGCCGTAGCCGTGGGGGTTGCAGCGGTTTTTATTGAAACACACCCTGACCCGGATCATGCCCCCTCAGATGGCCCGAACATGGTGCCTTTATCCCAATTTGAAGCGTTGGCAAAAAACCTGATGGCCTTTGATCTACTGGCCAAGACACGCAATTGAGTCCTGGTGTTAAAATAGCCCCTCTATCTGACCATCGGCATTCAGGTGTATGCTGTTGGCCGCCGGGACCCGTGGCAAGCCGGGCATGGTCATTACCGCGCCGCAAATGGCAACAATGAAGCCCGCCCCTGCGCTAAGGCGCACTTCACGTACCGGCAGGGTATAGCCGGTTGGTGCCCCTATGCGTGTCGGATCCACCGAGAAGGAATATTGGGTTTTGGCTATGCAAACCGGCAATTGGCCAAAGTCTGCTTCTTCCCAGGCTTTAAGTTGATTGCGCACCTTGGCATCGACTTCAATGCCATCAGCCCGGTATATTTTTGTGGCCACGGATTCTATTTTTTCCAACAAACCAAGGCCATCATCATAAAGCGGTTGAAAATCTGCTTGGTCGCTATCAGCCAGATCAGCGGCTTTTTGCGCCAGATCCGTTGCCCCGGCACCGCCTTCGGCCCAGTGATTGGCCAGTGCTACCATAACGCCCCGGTCAGCACAAAAACGTTTTACCGCTGCAACTTCGGCATCACTATCGGCGTTGAAGCGGTTGATAGCCACCATGGTCGGAACACCATATTTTGCTATGTTTTCAAGGTGCCGGCCAAGATTGGCGCACCCTTTTTCCACGGCAGGGACATTCTCACCTGACAAAGCATCTTTGGGCACGCCACCGTGCATTTTCAGGGCGCGAATGGTGGCAACTACGACCACGGCATTGGGAGTGAGGCCAGCTTTGCGGCATTTAATGTCAAAGAATTTTTCGGCCCCAAGGTCTGCACCAAATCCGGCTTCTGTGACCACATAGTCGGCCAGCTTGAGGGCCGCTTTGGTGGCAATAACGGTGTTGCATCCATGAGCAATATTGGCAAATGGGCCACCATGAATAAAAGCCGGGTTATTTTCTAGCGTTTGCACCAGATTTGGCTCCAGTGCATCTTTTAGAAGCACCGTCATCGGGCCATGGGCTTTAAGCGCACTGGCCTTGACCAGTTCGCGTTTGCCGGTTTCTCCAATGACCATGTCGCCCAAGCGTTTTTGCAAGTCAGCCAGGTTTTCAGCCAGGCAAAAGCAAGCCATGACTTCGGAAGCCACAGTAATATCAAAACCGCCCTGGCGCGGATAACCATTAACCGCGCTGCCCAGTGAGGTGACAATATCGCGCAAGGAGCGGTCATTCATATCCAGCCCGCGCCGCCAGCTAATCCGGCGCACGTCAATATCAAGATCGTTTTCCCAATAAACATGGTTGTCTATCAGGGCAGCCAGCAGATTGTTGGCGGCTCCGATGGCGTGAAAATCGCCGGTAAAGTGCAGATTGATGTCCTCCATAGGCACGACTTGCGCATAACCGCCGCCAGCGGCCCCGCCTTTCATGCCAAAACATGGACCCAGTGAAGGTTCGCGCAGGCAGACCATGGCGTTCTTGCCAATTTTGTTCAGACCATCGGTAAGGCCGATAGAGGTGGTGGTTTTGCCTTCGCCAGCCGGTGTAGGTGAAATGGCAGTGACCAGAATAAGCCGCGCTTTCTCGCGTTTTTCTTGCGCTTCCAGCCAGGGCAGTGAGACCTTTGCCTTGTCATTGCCATAGGACTTTATGGCTTTGGCGGGGATATTCAAGGTGTTGGCAATATCGCCGATCGGGCGCAGATTTGCCGCCCGCGCAATGTCAATATCCGACATGGGTATGCTCCTGATGGTGTTTCGTTTTTTCGTTTTTATGCACGTTAGTCAGAGTAAACAGAAAATGCACGTATTTTCTAATTGATGTGAAAACGTGTATGTTTGCCTATGGGTTTGGGATTGCCTTTTTGCTGGATCACGGGCAGATGATGCGTAAACAGACTCGATGACCTATCCTTGACTAAATGGTCAATCTGAAGCCGGTCCTCCTCGCGCGGCACCGGTGATAATTGAGGGAAAAAACAGGACGATGACTGCCACCCATAAAGACATGGCCAATGCCATACGCGCGCTTTCCATGGACGCCGTGCAGCGCGCCAATTCCGGGCATCCCGGCATGCCTATGGGCATGGCCGATGTGGCCAGCGTCCTCTTTAGCCGGTTTTTGAAATTTGATGCGGCTAACCCGGCCTGGCCTGATCGTGATCGTTTTGTGCTTTCGGCGGGTCATGGCTCCATGTTGCTCTATTCTCTTTTATACCTTACCGGCTATCCGGGGTGGACGCTGGAGGACCTTAAAGCGTTTCGTCAACTAGGCTCTAAAACCGCCGGACATCCCGAATACGGCCATGCAGCGGGGATTGAAACCACCACCGGGCCGTTGGGGCAGGGCTTGGCCACGGCAGTAGGCATGGCCCTTGCCGAGCGTATGTTAAACGCCCGTTATGGTTCTGAACTGGTTGATCATGCTACCTATGTCATAGTTGGTGATGGTTGTTTGATGGAAGGGGTTAGCCATGAAGCGGCGGGTCTGGCTGCACGGCAGAACCTTTGCAAACTGATTGTGCTCTGGGACGATAATGATATTACTATTGATGGCGCTACCGAACTTTCCACCTGCGAAGATACGTTGGCCCGTTTTGATGCCTATGGCTGGTCCACCCGCCGGGTAGATGGCCATGACCGGGACGACATAGAAGCCGGCATTGCCGCCGAATTGCAAAGCGATCGGCCATCCCTGATCGCCTGTAAAACCATAATTGGCTTTGGTGCACCCAACAAGCAAGGCACGTCGGCTGTGCACGGGGCACCACTGGGAGATGAAGAAATTGCGGCGGCGCGAGAAGTGCTGGGCTGGCCCTATGCACCTTTTGAAATTCCAGATGAGATATTAAATGCCTGGCGCGCCGTTGGACAGCGCGGCGGGGCGATACGCGAAGATTGGGCAGAAAAATTAGGTCGGGCCAAAAATGCAGAACGCCTGATGCACACGTTATCCGGCGCGCTGCCAGAAAGTTTTGATGCGACCATCAACACCATCAAACAAAATTTCGCTGATGCGCCCAAGAAAATCGCCACACGGATTACCTCGAAAATAACATTGGATAGCCTGACCAAAGCCGTTCCTTCCATGGTGGGTGGCTCAGCAGACCTGACTGGTTCCAATGGAACACTGGCCGATGGCATGGCGCTGGTTACGCCAGATAATGCCACTGGTAATTATATCGAATATGGTGTGCGCGAGTTTGGCATGGCCGCAGCCATGAATGGCTTTGCCCTTCACGGGGGCTTTATCCCCTATGGCGGCACGTTTCTTGTTTTTGCAGACTATATGCGCCCGGCCATCCGCTTGTCCGCCCTGATGGGGGTGCGCGCCATTTATGTCATGACCCATGATTCCATAGGGCTTGGCGAAGATGGCCCGACCCATCAACCGGTGGAAACGCTGGCTTCATTGCGGGCTATACCCAACACCTGTGTTTTCCGTCCCGCTGATGGCGTGGAAACCGCCGAGTGCTGGGCGCTGGCCCTGAAAGCCAGAACCACACCTTCCATATTAAGCCTCACCCGTCAGGGATTGACGCCAGTCAGGTTGAAACACACAACGCAAAACCTTAGTGCACAAGGGGCCTATGTTCTGCAAGAGCCGGATGGTGCGCGTGATGTCACTTTGCTGGCCACTGGCTCGGAAGTCGAAATTGCAATGGATGCGGCCAAACGTCTTGCCGACGAAGGTGTGAGGGCTGCGGTGGTTTCCATGCCGTGTTTTGAGCTGTTTGCGACGCAGGATGCTGCTTATCAGGCCGGTGTGCTCGGCACGGCGCCGCGCATTGCCATAGAGGCCGCCGTTCAACAGGGCTGGGATCGCTGGCTGGGCAATGATGGTGTATTCATTGGCATGAATGGCTTTGGTGCCTCTGCGCCAGCCCCTGACCTTTATGCGCATTTTGGTATTACCGCCAAAGCCATTGTTGACGCGGCTAAATCTGCCATTGGCTGAACAGGAAATTTATCATGGATAAAGACATCATCATCGCGCCATCCATCTTGTCCGCCGATTTTGCTAGATTAGGCGAGGAAGTGGCCGCCGTGGATGTCGCCGGTGCAGACTGGATCCATGTGGATGTGATGGATGGGCATTTTGTCCCCAACATCACCATTGGCCCGGATGTGGTCGCGGCGCTTCGCCCGCATTCAAAAAAAATCTTTGATGTGCATTTGATGATCGAACCCTATGAGCCATACCTGGAAGCGTTTGCCAAAGCCGGAGCCGATTATATCACCATCCATGCCGAGGCAGGCCCCCATCTGGACCGTGGCCTGCAAGTGATCAGAAGTCTTGGCAAAAAAGCGGGCGTCTCGCTCAACCCTTCAACACCGGTCAATGTCATTGAAAACGTGCTGGACAAGCTGGATCTGGTGCTGGTGATGAGCGTAAACCCCGGCTTTGGAGGGCAGAGCTTTATTCCGCAAGCCACGGAAAAGGTAAGAAAAATCCACCGTATGATCGGTGATCGTGACCTTATCATTGAGGTCGATGGGGGTATCAATCCACAAACCGCCCCTGCCGTGGTGGGCGCTGGCGCAACGGCACTGGTGGCCGGTTCTGCTGTTTTCGCCGGTGGTACTCCAGATCATTATGCGGCCAATATTATGGCGATCCGAGAAAGTGCAAAGCCATTATGAGCAAGCCAAACAAGACACAGGAGAACGAAGCGGATGTGACGGCATTCCTGGAAGCAATAGAGTATCCGCAAAGACGTGAAGACTGCAAAAAAATCGCATTGTTAATGGCAAAGATCAGTGGCGATCCTGCCAAAATGTGGGGAACTTCGATCGTGGGGTTTGGTCGTTATCACTATAAATATGACAGCGGTCGTGAAGGTGATTCCATGCGTATCGGGTTTTCACCACGCGCCCGGAATATTGCTCTATACATCATTACCGGTTTTGGCAATTACCAGAAATTACTGGTGAGGCTTGGGAAGCACAAGACTGGAAAGTCATGCCTGTATATCAAGAAGCTAGCGGATGTGGATGCTGGTGTTCTGACAGAGCTGATTACCCGTGATTTGAAGACCATGGATGAGCGTTATCCTAAAATTTAAGTGGTAAGGTCAGCCTTTAATCGCCATCAGTGATTTGACGAAAACCCCTAAAAACCTCTCCGGAACATGTTCGGCATCCGGGAACAGGTGTTTCATCTGCGCGCCATCGGGCAAATGTGCGTCCTGGGTGTCCAGCATGGCATCATCGTAATTGCCAGGTTTTTCTGAAAAACCCAGCTTGAAACGATACAGGATTTTGGCGCGCCAGGATTCGGGCAGCCAGTGAAAAAACGGTGCGCGAAAATGCGGCTCGATGGGAAACCAGAAATACGGTGCCTGCACATAATAGCGCGGCGCAATGCGGCGCACTTCCTTGGCAAAGGCTTTCATATTCTGCCAATTACCAACATGCTCGATCACAGAATTGGAATGCACCAGATCATAGGATTCGTCAGCAAATTGCGTCATATCGCAGCCAGAACCGGCAAAAGAGCGGAACATGGGATCGTTTACCGGTTCAGCCGTCAGATTGATCAGGTCTATCTTGACATTGCGCTCCTGCAGCAAATCGCCAACCGCGCCCCAATAGCGCACCTCGCCACCGACATCGAGAATGTGGCAGGAGCCTTTTTCGGCAATCACCGCATCTATCAAACGAATGATATGGGCAAAGCGTTTGCGGCGAAACGTGTTGGCGGTGGAGCCGGGATCAATGGAGAGTATGGCGCTGGTCATGGTGAAATCCGTGTCTGTTTGGTGCACATTTGCACAACACTCTGAATTTCAAATTAACAGGGATGAGTATTTCTACCTCGAATCCTAAAACAACATGTGTTTCCATTCTTGTGGAAAAGATGTGGCAGGGGTTGATTGAAAGTCAGCGTCACCGAACGGGGAGGGATAAGGCGTCATGCCGATGAAAATCGGCAGCCAGAGCATAGGTTATCCTGGATTCCGGCTTGCGCTGGAATGACGAATAAGCACATTCCCTCACCCCAACCCTCTCCCCAGAGAGAGGCGGCGCATTTATTTACCCCCGCCTCGCCTCATAAAGTGCGATGGCAAAACCAATAGTTGGTCTATGGGTTTGAGGTGTATTTGAAAATATAAATTTCCCCCGTAAGATTGCGGTGTTAATAATCGTTGCAAAAGCATTGTGAATCCATGGATGATAATAAAAATATAGAAGGAAAAATTAAGCAATTTAATCGTGTGTTGATGTCGCATATAGATTTTCAACATTCATGCGCGATTGCTTCGATTATTATGGAAGAAAACCTTCATTCCAACTATTCCCGTGAGAATCGGGTCAAACTAGAAGCCCTTAATTCCTCTATGATCATTGCGTATTGTCGACCATTTTCTGGCAATAAAGGAATCCCAGACCTACCCAGAAAATTTATCAATCACCTTACAATAGAAGAATTAGAAACTCATAAATTGTTGATGGAGGATAGAAACAAGGTGATTGCTCACTCTGATGGTGAGGCATGGAAAATGCGGCCTTATTATCAGTGGGTTAATGGGCTAAATATCTTAGTGCCTCTCCATCATGGTGTGCATCGCCCTTTACTAAAGGGGCATACAGAAAATATTTGTGCACTGGCAGAGAAGCAGCAAGAGGCGTGTTTTAAGGAACGGGAACGGTTAGAAAATGAGCTAAAGATATATATTCCTATCGTTGGAGAAAATTAGGGATGAGTGTTATGTTCGATACCCTGCGCTTATGATGAGTGTTATGTTCGATACCCTGCGCTTATAATGTAAGTGTCCGATTGTAATTTTTTACCCCCGCCTCGCCTCATAAAGTGCGATGGCGGCGGCGGTTGAGACGTTCAGGCTTTCCATATCCTTGCTGATGGGTATGCGGGAGAGGCTTGAGGATTAACGCGTAAAAACCATATAATAAATCATGGAAATTCTATATAAATATTTCGGTTGTGATGAGCATATGCGCGCTTTCTTGAAGGGGCAGGTGTATTTCAATTCTCTTTCATATTTTATTACTACTGAAGACGAATCGAGGCGTGATGAAGGTGAGAATATGAATGTGTATGAACCGGATGGTGGGTTGAAAATCACAAAAATAACTGGTGAAAAAATTGTGTTGCCAGCAAGTCTTATTTCGAGGGTGCGTGATCCACAAAATTATTT
Organism: Robiginitomaculum sp.; assembly: GCA_021776595.1. Lineage (GTDB taxonomy): Bacteria > Pseudomonadota > Alphaproteobacteria > Caulobacterales > Maricaulaceae > Robiginitomaculum_B. Next base: position 23,257 of record JAJFFP010000087.1, read on the forward strand.
TGTTTTTTGCACTAGCAAAGAGAAAAGTAGAAAATTACGCGATAATTTCAACGCGGTGGAAATCGTGAAAATACACAATTTATTTGAATTCAGAAAAAGAGTAAAACGCGCCATAGTACGCTTGCGTCGAAAATGTATCATAAAGAGCGGTAGGCTACTGGAGGGTCCGGTGGAGTATTATTCAGCTGAAGGCTTGCCAGGGGCCCGCCATGCTTGTCCCGATAAAATTATAATGGCAAAATTGGATGTGTTCGAGTACCAAAAAGAGTATCGATTTGCGTTTGCAAAAAGAAAAAATGCCTTTGCCGTTTATAGAGTTAATTACAGTATTGAAGATGAGGTGCTATGCCGTGGGTACCCAAAAGAAAATGAGGTTCTTAACCTAGGCAATTTATCAGATATCTGTGAAAAGGTGATTTTGTGATCTTTGCCTTGCATTATAGAATGAGACAGCAATGTCTTGTTTTCCACTTCTTGTAGAAGGGGGGCAGGCTACAATATCAGTTTCACGAACCCCTCATCCTGACCTTCTCCCCAAGGGAGAAGGAACTACCCCCGCCTCGCCTCATAAAGCGCGATGGCGGCGGCGGTGGAGACGTTCAGGCTTTCCATATCCTTGCTGATGGGTATGCGGGCCAACTGGTCGCAATGTTTGGCGACATTGGGCCGCAGGCCCTTGCCCTCCGAGCCGAGCACCAGACATACCTTGTCGGCCCCCTTCAAGGCCTGCCCAATACTGACTTTTGTATCACCAGCCAGGCCAATGCTGAACCAGCCGGCCTTGGCCAGGTCTTCCAAAGTGCGGGAGAGATTGACCACAGGGAGAAATGGCATGGTCTCGACGGCACCAGTGGCGGCTTTGGCCAATACACCGCTAAGGGCTGGCATATGGCGCTCTTGGGCGATAATGCCGCTTGCGCCAAAGGCCGCTGCTGAGCGAAAAATGGCACCGATATTGCGCGGGTCCGTTACCCCGTCCAGCATCAGCAAAACACCGCGAGTTTGGTCAGTAATGTCCTCCAGGGCGGCTGGGTGCAGGGGCCGGGTCAGCATGGCCAGCCCCTGATGCACGGCACCTTCAGGCAACAGCGACGAAATTTCCTGTGCGCTGGCCGTAATCACTGCTATATCTTCGGCTATGTGCTCCCGTGCGTTTTTGCTGGCATAAAGTTTTTCACAAACGCGCAACGGGTTATTCAGGGCGGCGGTGACTGCATGAGTGCCCCAAAGCCAGAAGCCATGGTTTTTACCAACTTCTCTGGTGGTTTGTCCTGCTGGTTTTCGTGTGTGTCTGGAATGTTTTTTTGTATGTTTCACGGATATGCCTTAAATGATGAAATTTATTCAGTTTGGCGTTGCGTCCCACACAGAGTGTGTTTATACATCGCGGTTCAGGATTCTGTTTAAGTCTTCGCTGTTTCTGCCCAATGTATCGGGGCAGGGGGCGGAGGCTGTTTTTTTGATGGGAGAATAACGCACATCTTTGCCCTAAAGTGAAGCTATGTGAAGCGGTCCTCTGCACTGGTTTAGCGGCTGGTTTTTATCGGAGGGGTGGTCGAGTGGTTAAAGGCACCAGACTGTAAATCTGGCCGCGTGAGCGTACGCTGGTTCGAATCCAGCCCCCTCCACCATTTCACATTTACTATGGCACTGGCGCAGGCAAGGCGGGTATAGCTCAATGGTAGAGTCACAGCCTTCCAAGCTGAAGATGCGGGTTCGATTCCCGCTACCCGCTCCAGTGCCAGGGTTTTCGGCAAAGTTCTCTGAACTTTTGTTCACACTGCATCCACATGGGCGTTAGCGTGCATCTGGTTGTTGTAAAGCACACAAAACAAGGAGAAGTGTTATGACAACGATGAAAACATTGGGAACAACCATTATAGCAGGTTGCGCGCTGATTGCCGGTTCGGCTTTGGCGGCGGACAGCTATGATTCGAAAGCATTATCGCTGGAGAATGTGACCGGCACAGTGCATGTGCGCACGGTCAGTGGCTCTAAAATCACCGTCGATATTGATGAGGGCACGGGCATCATGGATGCGCCCAGGGTTTCCTTTCGTGGTGGTGAAGTGCTGATCCGTGGTAAAAAAATACGCAACGCCAACTGTTCAATGCGCAATGGCAAGGTGCGGCTCTCTGTTGGCAAAAGCTGGCGCAGCGGTAAAAGATACCCGTTAGAAGAGTATCCAACCATAACGGTATCGGTTCCGGCGGGCACCAGCCTTGAGATTAGTGGTGGCCGGGTGTTTGGCGATGCCGGTGACCTTGGCGAGGCGGATTTGCAGATTAATGGCTGTGGCAAGTTCAGAATTGGTAAAGTCAGTGGCGATCTGGAGGCACAGGTCAATGGTTCTGGCGACTTTATCTCCCAGGATATTGGCGGCGATCTTGAGGCCCAGGTCAATGGCTCCGGCGATATGGACATTGGTGCCATTGGCGGTGAAGCAGAAGTGCAGGTTAATGGTTCCGGTGACGTTATTGTTGGGGCGGTTAATGCTGGCCTGGACGTGCAGGTCAATGGCTCCGGTGATATTGAAGTCGCATCGGTCGATGGCGAATTAAATGCCCAGGTCAATGGTTCTGGAGATATTGAAATCAAGGGTGGAACGGCAACACCGTTTAGTGCCATGATCACTGGTTCTGGTGATGTGACTTTTCAAGGGCACGCAAATGGGGTAAGGGCGCGCGTGATCGGGTCCGGCGATATTACCCTGGCCTCATACGAAGGTGAATTTCACGCCAGCAAACGCGGCGTGCATGTAAAGCAGAAATAACGACTGAGGCGCCCAGGGCTTTCCTGGGCGTCCCAAATATGGGAAGTTGAAATGTCAAAAGAGAAATTTGAGCGCAACAAGCCGCACGTAAATGTTGGCACGATTGGTCACGTTGACCATGGCAAGACGACGTTGACGGCGGCGATCACGAAGTATTTTGGTGAGTTCAAGGCGTATGACGCGATTGATG
>JAJFFP010000088.1 GCA_021776595.1 Robiginitomaculum sp.
CCTGGCGCTGGAAACGCCGGGCGGGTTGAAAATTCGCACCATCCACGCGTTTTGCGAAACGCTCCTGCGTCGTTTTCCTGCTGAGGCGGGGATCAGCCCCGGCTTTACCGTGCTGGATGATCGCCTTGGCAAGGACATGCATCAGCAGATTATCATAGAGATCGGCCTTGAAGCCTTGAATGATGAAACCGGCACCCTGGCACTGGCTATCGAACATGTGGCCACCCTTGGCGCTGATGCACTGAGTGAGCTTTACCGTAGTGCCGCCAGAGAGGGGCGCAGGCTGGACAAGCTGATTGGGCGTGAAGGCAACCTGGAGGCGGCGTTGGCCTTGAGCGCCAATGCACTGGGCATTGCCGTTGATGCCACCTCTCAAAGCCTGGCAGAAGCGGGCTGGAAATCACTTGACCACGAGCGACTAAAGTCCATGGCCATTGCATTGGATGGCGGGACTGACCCCAACAAGAAACGTGGTGCCATACTTGTGAATGCCCTTGCCAATCCCGATGCGTTTCAGGCTTTTGAAAACGCATGGTCAGTGTTTTTCAAAAAAAGCGATAACAGCCCTTTCAAATCATTTGCCGTTAAGACGGTAAGGGAGGCCAATCCATGGCTTGATGAGGCGGTAAGCGTTGTGACCATACAATTGCAAGCGATCCGCGATCACTTGAACGCTGTTGCCGTATTGCAAAATACCCGTGCGGCCATGGTAATCATGCACGCCTATTACCGGCGTTATCGCGATGCCAAGGCGGCCATTGGTGCGCTGGATTTTGATGATCTGATCGAAAGAAGTGTTGCGCTGGTCGAACACTCAGAAGCCGCGCAATGGGTGCTCTATAAACTTGACTATGATCTGGAACATATTCTGGTTGATGAGGCGCAGGATAATAGTGAAGCGCAATGGGATCTGGTGCGTTATCTCAGCACTGAATTTTTTGCCGGCAAGGGCGCCAGCGATAAAATCCGCACCTTGTTTGCGGTCGGGGACCCCAAGCAGTCCATTTACGGATTTAATGGTGCCAATCCAGCCGTTTTTGGAAACGAGGCGCAGCGCCTTGGTGGGCTGACCAAAGAGAGAGAAATCCGCTTTTCCATGCCGGAACTGGGGCTTTCCTGGCGTTCGGCCAGCCAGATACTGTCTATGGTGGATGAAACCTTTGCGCCCTTTATTGCGCAATCGCCGCTGCCATCAGATATGGAAAGAAAATTTGCCGGTGATATTGCTAATTATCAACGTATTGAGACCACATCACCCGGATTTACCCATTATGTGCCCCATCAGGCCCAGCGCATTGAGGCCCAAGGCTGCGTAGAGCTGTGGGAGGCGGTGCCCAGGCCCTTATTGGCCGAGGATGACGACCCGTCCGCGCCTGTTGATGCGCCAGCGCCGCAAAGCGCGCGCAATCAACTGGCTGCCAATATCGCCGCCAATATTAACCACTGGCTGAAAAGCGGCGAGGTCATTAACCGTAAAACTGATGTGGGTTGGCAACAGGGTCCAGTGCGCCCCGGAGATATTATGGTGTTGGTGCGCAGCCGAACCGGGGGCCTATTTGAAGAAATTATCCGGCAGCTGAAATTAAACAAAATTCCGGTGGCCGGGGCTGATCGCATGATTTTGACAAAACAGCTCGCGGTGAAGGATTTACTCTGTGCCGCCCGCACCGCTTTGCAGGATGGGGATGATCTGGCGCTCGGCGAATTCCTGAAAGGCCCGTTTTTACAACCTGCCGGGGCCAATAATGCCACTATAGATGATGATGCGCTATTCGATCTGGCAACCACGCGACTAAAAGGGCAATCTTTGAGCCAGGCGTTGCAGGAAAGTGAAGATACGCGCTTTGCTGAGGCCAAAATACTGGTGCAGGCCTTGCGCCATATGGCCGTTAAAAATACGCCATTTTCGTTTTTTGCAGGACTGATGCACCGGCCCAGCCACAGCGGCGAGAGCTATGCCCGGCGACTTTATGACCGCCTTGGTCCGGAGGCCGAAGATCCTGTGCGTGAGTTTTTGGGAAAGGCGCTGGCACATCAAAGTGAACAGGCCCCCGCACTGGCAAGATTTGTGGCGCAAAGTCTTGAAGATGAAACCCAGATCAAGCGCGAAATGGAGGCCGCCGGCAATGCGGTAAGGGTAATGACAGTGCATGGTGCCAAGGGGCTGGAGGCACCGCTCGTTATCTTGCCTGATACCGCCAAAGGGCCGGGAAAGCCAAAGGATTTGGGGCTGTTCTTTGGTGATGATGGCGCACTTTTCTGGTCACCTCAAAAAGCTGGCGACCCGGCCATTTGTCAGATAATTCGTGAAAAAGATGCCGTTCTGGAGGCGCAAGAGCACAAGCGCCTGCTTTATGTCGCCATGACCAGAGCCCAGGACCGGCTGGTGATATGCGGCGCAAAAATGGGTCACGGCGAAGGCGCTATGGACGATGAAAGCTGGTATGCTTATTGTGCCAATGCGTTTGCAAGGCAGGAGGGTAATGGTGCACTTGATAGTTTTGAGACCATTGATGGCACATCGGCCACCCGGTTTGGGTTTGCACCAAATGTCGGGGCAAGGACGCATGCCGTTATGGGCCGGGCATCTGTAAAAATGCCGAAATGGGCGACAAACCCTCTGGCCGCCGAAACTCCTGCAACCCGCCGCGTCGCGCCATCACACTGGTTGCAGGACGATGATGATATGGGGCCGGTATTATCGCCATTATCTGATGGCGGGACCAAACGCTTTCAGCGTGGTCTGTTGATCCATGCCTTGTTGCAATCCTTGCCTGAAGTGGCACCCAAGAAGCGCCACCAGGTCGCCAATCACTATCTATCGGCTCAACCGGGGTTGGATGAGACGCAACAAGCAGACATATTCGAGGCGGTGTTCGGGGTGTTGGAAACCCCGGATTTTGCGGCTCTCTTTGGCCCTGACAGCCGTGCAGAATTGCCAATTTGCGGCAAAGTGCAAGGGCAGGGTAATGAATTAATGATTGCTGGTCAGATGGACCGGCTTGTGGTGACGGCAGAAGAAGTTCTGGTGGTGGACTTCAAAACGAACCGGCCAGCACCGCTTGATCTAAAAAACGTGCCTGATACCTATTTGCGCCAGATGGCTGCTTACCGCGCTTTGCTGCGCAAGTTGTGGCCGGAGCGTAAAATCCGCTGCGCCCTCCTGTGGACAGATGGGCCGCACTTAATGCCCCTCGCGAACAGTTTACTGGACGAAGCCATGCAAAAGGGCCGGAGACCTTGACGCGGGGCCCCATCATCCCTAGCTAGCGCATAGGGCAGGTGGAATCGCACTTGCACAGCATAAGGAGTATGCCATGTCGACCATTGCCGTGAGTGATGAGAGTTTTGAAGCCGATGTTCTGAACGCGGAAGGCCCCGTACTTGTAGACTTTTGGGCCGAATGGTGCGGCCCCTGCAAACAGATTGGCCCGCTGCTGGAAGAGCTTGGGCAGGAACTGGGCGGCAAAGTCAAAATTGCCAAGGTCAATATTGATGACAACCCAGGTGTGCCAAGCAAATATGGTGTGCGTGGTATTCCTACCCTGATGCTGTTCCAAAATGGCCAGGTTGCCGCCACCAAGGTTGGTGCCATGCCTAAAAGCAAAATTTCAGATTGGTTAAATAGCGCGGTAAGCGCCGCTTAAAATTTGCCAATTTGCGCCAAAATGGTGCCTGCAAGATATAAAGAGCCACACACAAGGATGCGTGGCTCTTTTTCTTTGCGTACGGCATTATTCAGGGCGGTGTGTATATCGGTTGCTGTGTTGGCGCGAAGGCCCACACCTTGCGCGACCCTTTGCATGGCATCTGACGTCATGGGGTGAGGCGCATTGGGAACGGGCACGCAAATCACTTCTGGCTTTAAGCCTTTGAAAGCGGCAAAGAAACGGGACGCATCTTTGGTTTGTTGCAGGCCGGCAATGATAATCAGTGGTCTTGGGTCGCGATGTTGTAAGTGGGCAAGGCTATCGGCCAACGCCTTCGCCGCGTGGGGGTTGTGCGCGCCGTCAACGATAATTTGCGCGCCATTGTCAGGATAAAACGTCTGCATTCTGCCGGGCCAGCGCACACTTTCCAGCCCCTTGGCGATGGCTTCATCATCCAGATCAAGTTTTAGGGCAG
>JAJFFP010000089.1 GCA_021776595.1 Robiginitomaculum sp.
GATATTCCCCAATTGAATTGTAGCCTGTGAAGCGGGCGTCATAAAGGATCAGGGCATGTCTGCCAACCGCATGCCTGCAGATAGTCGCCATTGCTGTCTAAAAATCAACGATAAGGCGAGCGTTAAATGACCGGCCAGGCGATGGCACACGGTCTTTCAAGAAAGAAGCATGGGTGCGATGCGTGGTATTGGTCAGGTTTTTGAGTTTAAAAACCAGCCGCACACCATCATTGGTTGCCAGAGGGTGATAGGTGGTGCCAAGATTTATGATCGATGAGCCTTTGGTCGGTGTTTCAAAAGCTGCAATCTTGTTCTGCCGAGCCGTCATGACAATTTCAGCGCGGTTCTCAAAACGCCCAATTTCAAAATTCAGTCCACCGGTTATATCCAGAGGCGGAATACGCGGCAAATTCCCGGAAATTTTGGCGCGGGCACGCACAAAAGCGAGGCTGGCATCGCCCCGCAGGCTCCAGTTTTTCCCTGCCCATAAGTCCCGTTCAGCAATAATCTCTGCCCCGGAAAAGGTTACATTTTCCTGACGATAGATAAATTCCGGCAAATTATCCACAATAGCACCGGTTGGCGACAAAAAGATAAAGTTGTTAAATCGTGTGCGATAGACGCTGATATGCGTATCCCAACCGGGATTATGAAAGCGTGCAATTCCCTCAAGAGAAAAGGCGCGCTCTTTTTGTAAAGCGGAATTACCGCGCGTAAACGTGCTCTCGGCCAGGTGCGGGCCATCTGAAAAAAGCTCAATATCTGTGGGTGCGCGCTCGGTGCGGGAGGCAAACAGAGACAAGAACAAAGTTGATGATGGTCGCACAAACGCACCGCCGGAAAGGCTAAGGGGGGTAAAGGAACGCGCCGCAAACCCTGTGCGCAAGTCACGGGTTTCAAGACGAGCGCCACCCTCCAGACCCCAGCTACCAAAATTACGGCGCTGGGCCACAAACCCACCAAGGTCACGGGTGCGGGTGCGTGGCAGAAAGGCTTCAGCGCCCAGAGCAGAGAATACTTTTCGGGAACCATCAAAGCCAATAGACCCCGTCCAGCCGTTAAAGTCCTTTTGACGAATTCTAGTGCGTAATTCCCACCCTTCATTATCAAAGCGGGTGCCTATATCGCCTCCTTCAAGTTCAAAGTGTCGATAGTCTGAAAGCCCAAAATCGGCACTGACCTGATCAAAAAACCCAAGGGGAACATCAAATCGTGCGCGTGCATCAAAGCGCTTCTGCGCCATATCAATGCGAGCATCCTCTTCTTGCGGCAGGCCGTAATTGGAGGTGCTTTTCTTGACAGAAGCGCCAATAAAACCAGCATCACTGACATAAGAACCACCTATCGCACCGGTTTTGAACACCAGATTGGAATTAGGCAGACGGTTGCGTGGCCCATCACCTTCTATGGCCCGCAATGCGGGTGTGCGGGCAAAATCTGCAATGCGGGTATCACCGCCATAACGGCGCACCAACTCACCACTCAGCACAAAATGCTCTGTCCCGGTTTGCAGGCGCACCGCCCCGATATTACCACGATCCACCGAGGAAACCCCGGCAACCACCTGGCCTTCGACTGTCTTGTCAAGCGCTTTTTCGGGGATGCGCCCATCAATGACATTCACCACGCCGCCTATGGCATTTCCACCATAAACAATAGCCGCAGGGCCGCGAACCACCTCTACCCGTGTGGCCTCCAGGGCATCGGCATTAACCGCATGGTCAGGGCTTGCCGTAGAAGCATCTAATATACCCACACCATTAACCAGCAAACGCACACGATCACCGCCCAGACCGCGAATGATCGGGCGACTGGCCGCCGGACCAAAACTGGTCGTTGAAATGCCGGGCATGGCGGAAAGCACATCGCCAAGTCCGCCAGAGGCATCTTCGGAAAGTTCATTGGAACCCATGACCGACACACCCTGCAATAACTCATCCGCACGGGCACCAACCGCCGTAGCCGTTATGACAATGGTCTCTTCATGGGCGTGTTCAGCAGGCTCACCCGGAGGTTCTTGCGCAAAGCCATTGGCCACTGGAACCATCAGGGAAACTGGTATGAGTAATGATGTGATGAAAAAACGGGACAAATTCAACTCTCTTTTTTGATGCTCATGAAAAGTCTGGATGTAATAATGTAACGCTACGATGACGGTCAAGTGTCTATTCTGTAATCTTGGGCCGTAACCTGACAAACCGGGTGACTTTTTACCGACCCATGATAGTTTGGTGTGTTACGAATGTGAGAGAATAATGCCTGGCATACTGGAAGAAGCAGACAAACATTGCGCCAAAACCGGTGTGCGATTAACGCCTTTACGCCGTCGTGTGCTGGAACTGGTTGCCCGCGCCGATGTTCCGGTTAAGGCTTACGACCTTCTCTCACAAATTGACCACACGCGCACGAATGCCAAACCGCCTACGGTTTACCGGGCACTGGATTTTCTGATTGATGCCGGGCTGGTGCATCGTGTTGAGGCCCTGAATGCTTTTGTTGCCTGCCCTCAGGCAGGGCATGGTCACGCGGCGGTGCTTTATGTGTGTGAAAATTGCACCAAAGTTACCGAGGTGCAGGGCACACGCCCCGGACAGGAAAATAAACCGGATGGTTTTGAGGTTAGACGCAGCGTAGTTGAACATTACGGTATTTGTTTAAGCTGCCTTAAAAATGATACTTCAAAAACCTGAGTCAGAATTTACCTGATTTTCAATATTTGATCCTAACATCATTGACAAACAACGAGACGCGAAAAGCGCACGGGGTGAGTGATGGTTGCAAAAAAACAGTTTCCTGATGTTCGGGTATTATTGGTTGAACGCAGTCCACAAAACACTTCTCTTTACAGATTTGCACTGGAAGACATGGGTTTTGGACAGATCATGCTGGCATCCAACACCGAAGAAGCCTTGGACCAGATGTATTTCAATGGGCCAAGCCTGATTATTCTGGGCGATGAGTTATACCCTAAATCCCTGGCGGATTTTATGAACGACATACGGAGCGGCAAAACCGGTGTTACCAAAGAGGTCCCGATCGTCGTGATTTCAACCAAGAACACCAAAAACGCCATCGAAGAAGCACGTGATTGCGGTGTTACCGAAGTGGTCTCTACACCATTATCAGCCAAAAGCCTGCGCTTGCGTGTGCGCGCCGCCTTGAAAACCTCACGCGATTTTATTGATAAAGTTGCTTATCAGGGTCCTGATCGTCGGCGTCGCAAAGACGCGGACCGCACACCAAAACGCCGCATTAGTGATCGTAATGAGGATCATCTGGAGCTATAGCGGGAACTGTAGCAAGCCAGATTACTGCATCATGGCCCCAAAGCGTTCAAAGACCTCTTCCGAAGCGCCAAGAGCACCTGGCACCAGACCGGTGAGCGAAATAAAGCCGTGGGGCATGGTATTGTAGTGCAAAGTTTGCACCCTGGCACCCGCCGCCGCCATTTTTGCCACATAGGCCTGCCCCTCAGCTTTTAAGGGGTCCAGCCCCGCCGTAACCACCAGCGCTGGCGGCAGAGATTTGAAACTATCACTAAATAACGGGGACAGCCGGGGGTCCGCAGGGTCCGCACCCGCCACATAGAGCTTGCGAATCGCACCTAATGCCTGATTGCCGAGCAGGTGTGCATCTGGCGATTTGCGTTGTTTTGATTTGGTTTCCACCAATTGCAAAAGCGGAAAAATTAATAACTGCCCAGCGATATTAAGCCCGTGGTCGCGTGCATAATGGGTAAGCCATGCCGTCAATGTTCCCCCTGCGGAATCACCCCCAACAGCAATGCGGGCTGGGTTCATACCTAATGTATGTGCATTTTTCAAAGCCCATGCCAGGGCCGTCTGCGCATCATCATGGGCTGCGGGAAAAGCATGTTCTGGTGCCAGACGGTAATCTACGGACAAGACCCGTAGCCGTGAATGTGCGGCCAGCCGGCGGCACGCACTGTCATAACTGGCCACATCACCTACAATGAAACCACCGCCATGAAAAAACAACAAGCCTGGTCCCGGTGCCACACCGGCCCCCAGCGGGGTATAAAGACGTGCCGGAATCGGACCGGATGAAGAAGGGATCACAACCGCTTTTGCCGCCGCTATTTCGGGTGCAGGCTTCTGCCAGCTATCCTTTCCACCAGCAATGGCAGAACGTGCAAAGGCAACGGCCCGCGCCGGCGTTTCCGAAGAAAAGCGATCCACCATGCTTTGAAAAAAATCTGAAAAACGTTTGTCCATGCCCATCAGTTAAGAGCGCACCGGGAATGGGTCAATGCAAAGAGAGGTTTTCATCGCGCAAGATGCGGCCATCCAGTGCGTCTTCGATGACAGATTGCAAAGCCAGCCAGGCATTGGTGCGCGGCGCATCACCCAGAGCGCGCATCTCGTCCACGGCCTGCCCCGCCAGCTCCACCGCATGATCACCGTGACGATCTACCATGGTAAATGCCAGCAGTTGTAAATCATCCGGGGTGATGGCCATGCGAGTTCCTTTATCTTACCTGTTAGAACAAGCAAGATGCGGGCCATAGGCATCACATTGTTTTATATGAATATATTTGCTGATAAAGTGATCATAGGCGAATTTTACCGGCCAGTATCTGCCCATAGAGCATTTGGGTAAGCGGGATATAGGTTTGCTTGTCACGACTTAGCAAAAAGAGAGGGTCCTTGACCATTTGTGGGTCAAACCCTTCCTTAACCAGATCTATTTTTTTGAACTTGAAGGTGCTGGTCGTGGCCGCTTCACGTTGCTCACGCAGGAAAACAGGCATGGCAAAAGCTGGTAATTGATCGGTCAGATGAAGATAAAGCGCATGGTGATCGACCTCGCCATCAGGAACATAGGCGGCCATACCGGCCCGCCCGTCATAACCCGGCACTTTGGCACCATAAACATTACACTGACTGACAGAAGGAAATGAGGAAAACGCGGCGGCCACCTCACCGGTGGAAACATTTTCAGCCATCCAGCGAAAAGTGTCACCAACCCGGTCCACAAAATAGTAATATCCGTAGCGATCAGTGCGCATCAAATCGCCTGTGCGAAAGTATAAATCGCCTTTTTCAAAAACATCGCGCAACAGCTTTTTCTCGGTGTCGCTTTTGGAACCATAGCCATCATAGCGAAAACGTGAATCCTTGGGATCAATCCGGCCAATCGCCTCACCAACCTCCCCAATTTTTGCACGTTTGCAAAACCCGTCCGGCCTGCGAATGGGATCCAGCGTTTCAGGGTCAATACAGACCAGCGCTATGTTAAAACTTTTGCGCGCATACCAGGGCACGCGGCCAATAGCACCCACCTGACCATCCGCATTCAAAAGCCCGACATTACCTTCTGTGGCACCATAAAACTCGGCAATCAAATGGATATTAAAACGATCGCGAAAGCGCACCCAGACATCCGGACGCAGACCATTGCCGATCATGCCACGGATTTTATGGCGATGTTCGGCCTCTGTCTCCGGTGTGTTAACCAGGAACCGGCAAAGCTCGCCCACATACATAAACAGGGTCGATCCAGTGCGCACTGCCTCGTCCCAGAAGATTGACGCCGAGAACTGGCGCTGTACCATCACTGCGCCGCCAGTGAGCAAAGCCGTGCCTACACCACATATCCCCCCGGTGGCATGATAAAGCGGCAGCACCATCATCATCCGGTCCCTGGGGCTAGCATGAACCACTCCGGAAAACGTGTTCATATAACGCTGGGCGCGCACATGGGTAATCAGCGCCGCTTTTGGCAAGCCTGTTGTGCCTGATGTAAACATTTTCAGCACGACATCGCCTGCCTTCAAACCTGCTCGCACCTTTTTTTCCGGGCGGTCATCAGCGCTGGTAGCCAGTGCCATTGAAAAATTTTCTACGCCTGTTTCGGCCTCATCTAGTGACCAGAGCGGCAAGGGTTTTTTCAAGCCTGCATTAACTGCGCACACCTCTTTTTGAAATGATGGCTCCATAATCACCGCTTTTGAGGAAGCGACCTCTATGCAATGCGCCAGGCTTTTACCCACCAATTGCGTATTCAAAAGAGCCGCAATCACCCCGACCTTGGAGAGTCCAAACCAGATGGCCACATATTCAAGACGATTATTACTAAATAATGCTAAAGTATCGCCTGGTTTATATCCTTCTGCCAGGGCCCAATTGGCTACCTGATTGGCGTACGTGTCAAATTCTGCAAATGTCCAGTTTTGGTCCTCATAGGCAAAGGCAAGATTATTGGAAAAGCGATCAACCGCCTGTTCCATTTCATCGGTCAGCAAAAAATCTGAATTAGCGTCAATATGCTTTAGCCGTCGCAGCGTCGCTGTCATCCCGGTCAAGAACAGATATTCACGCCGTATGGCGGCAAAAAGGCCCATCTTCTGCACTCCCTCAACAAACGCAGATTACGGGCCTTGATCGCCCGGTCAACGGACCTTTCAGACTTCCTGTCGAAATAGGTGCAAAAAAAATGCCTCCTGCACGATTGCAGAAGGCAAAAATTTTAATTTCTAGCGAATACATGGCCGGGAGAGGCACGATATTCCCTGCAACCTTTGCAAGGCACATGCCAGCAATAAAATTGCTGATTGTGTATGATTTTCGCACAACAGGGGCGGTCTCATTTAATCAGCTTTAGACTTTTCTGATTGCTTTTAACCGCCTTACCACAGGAGTTAGGGTCATAACCCGCGGCTTGATGTTGTGATAGCACATCCAAAAATGGTGCCGGTGGTCGGAATCGAACCGACACTTCCAAAAGGAAACGGGATTTTGAATCCCGCGCGTCTACCAATTCCGCCACACCGGCGCGTGAAGGCTGTAAAGCGGCGGCGATCATAGCTTCGCTAAGCACATCGTCAACGCCTTTGCCGCAGCTTCACTGCTATAGCCAGAGCGGGCAAAATATGGCAACAGCAAACGGAACCTCATTAAGGGTAGCTTATCGATGAAATCCAGACTCCTGACACTGGCGCGCGGCAAAAACGCATATCCCGCCCTTGCTCTTATTGCCTTTATTGAAAGTTCTGTCTTTCCCATCCCGCCAGATGTCATGGTGATCCCTATGGTGCTGGCCGATCGCAAGAAAGCCTGGGTGATTGCCAGTATTTGCACCATAGCCTCTGTTGCCGGTGGCCTGCTTGGCTATCTCATCGGCGCGTTTGCATGGGATACCATTGGTCAGCCCTTGCTGGAACTATATGGCAAGCAGGATAGTTTTGAAACGTTTCGCACCTGGTTTGAGAAATACGGGTTCTTAACGGTTTTTGGTGCTGGCCTCACCCCGTTTCCTTATAAAGTTATCACCATCGCCAGCGGCTTTTCGCATATTAACCTGGCCATTTTTATGCTCGCCAGTGTTATTGCGCGCGGCGGCAGGTTCTTTTTGGAAGCAGCATTACTCAGAGCGCTTGGGGATCAGGCGCAAGATTTGATCGAGCGCCATTTTGCCCTGTTGGTCAGCGGCATATTTGCTGCTGTCATTCTAGGGTTTGTAGCCCTGAAATTCATCCATTGACGCGACCAGAGGCCGCGCCAAAAATCTCTTGGCATTACAGAAAATTGAACTAAGTTATCAGCATGAACACGTCAGCTATATTCAATACTTCACGGTGGCCACTTTTTGCCGCTCTGGCCAGCATTGCCGCGCTGGCTATTGCCCATGCCTTTGAACACTTTGGCGGCCTGCGCCCCTGTGCTTTATGTCTGCGCCAGAGGGAAGTTTTTTGGGTGGCTCTGGGTATTGCTATTTTGGGTGTCGGCTTAATGCGTAAACGCCCGGATTGGCCGATCGGGCGCGGTATTACCGCTCTGCTTGGCCTGACCTTTCTCACGGGAGCGATTGTCGCCGGCTATCATGCCGGTGTGGAATGGCATTTCTGGCCCGGCCCATCTACCTGCAGCGGTGGTGGCAGTGGTCTTGAGGGTTTGGATGCCGCCGATCTTGGGGCCATACTTGGCACGGCCACCAAGGCCCCCGCGTGTGATCAAATTCCCTGGAGCTTTGCCGGACTCTCTATGGCTGGATGGAACGTGCTATATTCCCTGACGCTGACCATTGCCAGCTTTGTCAGTCTTGGCCGAGCAAAGGAGCGCGAAATTGCCACGTAAACCAAAACAACAACGTAGGGTAAGACCGGTACCACCGGGTGATGCCATCAAAGCACGGATTGTCGATATGGTGCGTGTTGACCATGCCGGAGAAACGGCGGCAGTTGCCATCTATCAGGCGCAACAACGCGTATTTGGTGCCTTGCCACATAAACGCGCCATTACCAGAACTCTAGCGGATATGGAGGCTGGAGAGCACGTTCACCTGAACGCTTTTAATGAAGAACTGCGTAAGCGCCGCGCCCGGCCAACGGCACTGATCGGAATGTGGCAACCATTGAGCTTTGCCCTTGGGGCAGGCACCGCCTTGCTGGGCGAGAAATGCGCCCATGCCTGCACTGAGGCCGTGGAAGACGTAATCGAGGAACATTATCAAGGCCAGATTGATGAATTGGAAGCTGCCGAAATTGAGCCAGAATTACGCGCCATGTGCCAACAATTTCGCGCAGATGAGCTGGAACATCGCGATACAGCCATTGAAGAAGGTGCCCATGAGGCACCGGCCTATCCCCTGCTAACCGGACTGATCAAAGTCGGTTGCCGGGCAGCCATAACCCTGTCAGAAAAAATTTAAGTCCAACTTTAGCCAGAGCCGGTGATCGCATCGGTGGCGGCTTTGAATTTTATGGTAGCATTGCCGGCGAACAGGGTCACGGCACCCAAAATGGCCAGAAAGATCAACGAAACAATCAGCGCATACTCTATCGTCGTTGCGCCCTGATCGTCTTTAATAAACCGCTTCATCAAATTTAATTTTTTCATTGGTTTAAACGATCCCTGATTTCAGCGGCAAGCGGTATATCAATGGGTGGCATCGCCAATCCATGAAGGTCTTTGGGGTAGATCCAGATGATCTCCTGCCCCTCACGAGGCCGGACGAACCCGTCCCATTGTCGGCAGACATAAAGCGGCATGAGAAGATGTCTGCCATTTTGTGTATGGGTGGCAAAGGCAAATGGCTGTAGACAACTTTCGCAAGGCTCAACACCCAATTCTTCGTGCAATTCCCTGACCAGAGCCTGTTCCGTGGTTTCGCCATTTTCAACCTTCCCTCCCGGAAACTCCCAAAGGCCGCCATGTTCCCTGCCTGCGGGCCGTTTTGCAACCAGTATGCGCCCGTCACGATCCACCAGGGCGCATGCGGCAACCAGTAAAAGTTCCATTTCTCTGTCCTGAACATAATCCATAGGGGTTAATGGCTCGTTTTGCTCACGAATTACGGATTGGCCTCATCTTGCAAGGCCGGTTTGGCACCTTCTACAGCAAGAGGGGGTGTAGTAGCCTCATTCGGTTTATCATCACGCTCTACAATGGCGGCAAGGCGCAATTGGCTGATCAGTTTTTGAATTTCATCAAAGGTCATGAAGCGAACAATCCGGGGGCGCATTTCATCAAAACCGGGCGGGGTTTGTTTGCGCCGATCCTCAACCTGAATAACGTGCCAGCCAAACTCGGTTTGCACAGGCTCTGAGATTTCACCGACCTTCTGTGAGAAAGCCGCATTGGCAAATGGTTCAACCATGGCATCTTTCGAAAAATATCCAAGACTGCCTCCTTCCAGACGGCTTCCAGGATCAATAGATTTTTCCAGTGCCAGTTTGGCAAAATCGGTGCCACCTTTCAGCTTGGTAATAACATCCTCCGCTTCTGCTTTGGTTTTCACCAGTATATGCCGTGCGCGCACCTCATCCGCCGGGGGCGACAGTTTGGCCTGCTCATCATACATGCGCCGGATAGCCTCATCGGTAACAGCCTGCGAAATTACATTTTCAACCAGTATATTTCCCAAAATCCGTTCGCGCGCCGCCTGCAAACGTCGCTTGGCCTCGCCATTGCGATCCAGGCCTTTGCGCACCGCTTCCAGTGCCAACAAACGCTGATCCACCAGATCATCGAGAACCTGCTGGTATATTTTGGAGCCCTTGGGCAATGGATCACCAACCTGGATCAGTTTTTGCGCCGTAGCTTCACGGGCAACATCGGAGGCATAAATCGTTGTGCCGTTAACGCGGGCAACCGCTTCATCGCCGGCGCGTTCACGTATATTTCCAAAATCATTATTGTCCGCTGAGCCGCGATCATTGCCACAAGCCGCCAGGGCAACAACCATTATCAAAGCCAAGCCCGCCTTCATGGTGCCGTTTGCCAGTATTAGCATTTAATTTCTCCAATGCCTTTATATGCTTGCCATCAGGGCGCTTACTTCAGTCTTGTGCGTTGACACTGCCCGTCCTCGTCCTTAATTCAGCCATACGTCTTCTGCAAGGTGCATACCAATATCGGCGCACCCTTACCTCTTGCATTTTGAGTCATTTTGTCATGTTGAATATTGTCCGTAAATTTCTTGGTTCCTCCAATGAGCGTGTGATCCGTCGCATGCAGCCACGTGTGGATCAGATCAATGCGCTGGAAAGTGAATTTGAGGCGTTAAGCGATGAGGCCTTGCGCGCCAAAACCGGGGAATTTCGCGAACGGCTGGACAAGGGCGAAACCCTGGACCAGCTCTTGCCAGAGGCTTTTGCCACCGTGCGTGAGGCGGCAAAGCGCACTTTGGGGCAACGCCATTATGATGTGCAGCTTATGGGCGGCATCGTGTTGCATGAAGGCAATATTGCTGAAATGCGCACCGGTGAGGGCAAAACCCTGGTGGCCACCCTGGCCGTTTATCTGAATGCCCTGCCTGGCAAGGGCGTTCACCTTGTGACCGTCAATGATTATCTGGCCAGTCGTGATGCGGAATGGATGGGGCAGATTTATAGCTTTTTAGGCATGACCACCGGCTGTATCGTGCATGGCCTTACCGACACCGAGCGCAAGGAAAATTACGCCTGTGATGTCACCTATGGCACCAATAATGAATTTGGTTTCGATTATTTGCGCGACAATATGAAATACTCGCTGGAGGAAATGTGCCAGCGCGGACACAATTATGCGATCGTCGATGAAGTGGATTCGATACTGATCGATGAAGCGCGCACACCGCTGATCATTTCAGGCCCAACTGAAGATCGCACAGAGTTTTACCAGACCATTGATGCGCTAATGGCCCAATTGGGCGAAGGTGATTACGAGCTTGATGAAAAGCAGCGTTCCATTGCCCTGACCGAAGAAGGTAATGAAAAAATTGAAAAAATCCTTTTGGACAAGGAACTGATTGAGGACGACCTTTACGACATTAATAATGTCTCTGTGGTGCACCACGTCAATCAGGCATTGCGTGCCCACAAACTTTTCTCCAATGGAAAGGACTATATCGTCAAAGATGGCAAAGTAATGCTGATTGATGAGTTCACCGGACGTATGATGGAGGGTCGGCGGCTTTCCGAAGGACTGCATCAGGCGATTGAGGCCAAGGAAGGCGTTGAAATTCAACCCGAAAACGTAACGCTGGCGTCCATTACCTTCCAGAATTACTTCCGTCTTTATAATAAACTGGCTGGTATGACCGGCACGGCCATGACAGAAGCTGCAGAATTTGATAATATCTACAAGCTGGATGTGATTGACATCCCCACCAACAAACCGATCCTGCGCATTGATGATGACGATGAATTGTATCGCACAGCCAATGAGAAATATGCGGCCATCGTCACTGATGTAAAAGAGTGTATTACGCGACAGCAACCGATACTGGTTGGCACAGCCTCGATTGAGAAATCCGAAGTCCTGGCAGAAATTTTCAAAAAAGAAAAAATTAAACACAAGGTTCTCAACGCCCGTTATCACGAACAGGAAGCGCAAATTGTGGCTCAGGCCGGTGCCCCAGGCGCCGTGACCATTGCCACCAACATGGCCGGTCGCGGCACCGATATTCAACTCGGCGGTAATGCGGAAATGTTGCTGTCCGATTGGCTGGAAGAGCAAAAAGCCAAGGGCAAGGAGCCTGATGAAAAACTAATAGCTAAAAAGCGCGCAGAAATCGATGAAAAGGTGGGTGCCAACAAGGACGTGGTGCTCAAGGCCGGTGGCCTTTATGTGCTGGCCACAGAACGCCACGAAAGCCGCCGGATTGATAACCAGTTGCGCGGACGCACAGGCCGTCAGGGTGATCCGGGGCGTTCCAAGTTCTTTGTCTCGGTCGAAGATGACCTGATGCGCATTTTTGCACCGGAGCGCATGGACGGCATTATGCGCACTCTTGGTTTGCAAGATGGCGAAGCCATCGCCCACCCCTGGATGAACAAGGCGCTGGAAACCTCTCAGAAAAAGGTAGAGGCCCGCAATTTTGATATCCGCAAGAACGTTCTCAAATACGATGATGTGGTCAATGACCAGCGCAAAGCCATTTTTGAACAACGCCGCGATTTTATGACTTCGGACGATGTTTCTGATGTCATTGCAGACATGCGCGCCGAAGCCATTGAAGACCTGATTACTGCCTTTATGCCTGAAAAAGCTATGGCCGATCAATGGGATGTGCAAGGTCTAAAAGAGAAGCTGCATGAATTGCTGAGCATCGAGCTGCCCGTAGATGAGTGGACTAAAGAAGAAGGCACCGCCAATGAGGAAGTGCTGGAACGTATTATCGCCGAGGCCGATAAAGCCTATGCACAAATTGCCGCCAATCTGGGCACAGAACGTTTGCGGCACATAGAAAAACAAGTGCTTTTGCAAGTTGTCGATCAGCACTGGCGTGAGCATCTGCAAAATATTGATCACTTACGCTCTGTTGTGCACTTGCGCAGTTATGCCCAGCGCGATCCATTAAACGAGTTCAAGACCGAAGCCTTTTCCCTGTTTGAAAATCTGCTGGGTGAATTACGCGAAACCGTTACCAAGATTGTCATGAGTTACCAGAATCTGCGTCTGGAACCACAGGATTTACAACTGGAAGTGCCGCAAAACACCATTGAATCCCATGTTGATTCCGATACCGGCGCACAAGAGGCCACAGGCGCAAATCTGGACCTGCGTGGAAAACCTACTTTGGCGCGTCAGGCCGCCGCAAAAATAGATCCTGCGGACCCAAACACCTGGGGCCGGGTTTCGCGTAATGCACCTTGCCCGTGCGGCAGTGGTAAAAAGTACAAGCACTGTCATGGCTTGATTGCATGATTGTGATCCTGGGCCTGGACACCAAATCGTAAGGTTTTATTGGCAGAGAATACCACGTTAAGGTGGCGAAAGTGATTCGCCCGCCATGGAGAACGCCATGCTTCGCATACTGACCAGTGCTTTTGCCTTATGTTTACTTGCCGGAACCGCCTTTGCTGGCGGCGCGCCCGGCCAGTTGCGCAAAGAAGCCGGACCCGTGCAGCCGCAATCCATGGCCGCTTCTTATGGTGGTACGCGCACCAATAGCAACGCAACCCAACAACCTTTTGGGTTTCGGGATGTCGATTTCAAGGCAACGGTTTCCTTTAATTCTGAGTATGTTTTTCGTGGAGAGCAGTTTGCCAAGCATAATGTGCAGGGCGGCGTGGAAGTTTCCACAAATGGCTTTTATGCCGGGGCCTGGGCCATTTTGCCTACTGAAGATGATTTTAACGCCTATCAGACAGAAATAGATGTTTATGGCGGCTTTGGCTTTGATCTGGCAGAAAATGTATATGCCGATGTGGGCGTCACCGGTTATATTTTTAACGCACCGCAATTGTTGTTTGCTAACCATGATTCCGTGGAAGCCTATGCCGGCCTTTCCCTGAACATGCCGCTAAAGCCAAGCCTTTACGGCTTTTATGATTTTGATGAAAAAACCGCCACCGTTGAAGGCTCGCTGGAATACAGCATTCCCTTTGGGCGCACAGATTTCAATCTTGGTGCCACCGGCGGTTATACTGACGGCAAGGGAAGTGCGCAGGACTATGCCTATTTTCAGGCAGATGCGGAGCTGGTTTATAATTTCAACCGCCAGGCCTCGGTCGGGGTTGGTGGGCACTGGGCCATATCCGAGGACCGGCGTTTTCTGGATGCCCTGACCGTAAGTGATGATAACACCACCTGGTATGGCATTACGCTCAAGGCCCGCAACTAGGTTCTGGAAGCAGGCTCTTATTTTTCATGATCTTGCTTCGGTCCGGCCGGTTTTGCATTCGGCCCGATTACTTGTGTCAAGGAAACCTGGGCACTACCCGGTTTGAGAGGCTGTTGCTGGCTTTCATGGGGTGACCAGCCACAGAGATGGCATACCTCAAAAGTTGCCGGTATTTTACCCTGTTCATCACCATATTGCGCAACGTAGATTTCCTCTGCCCGTTGTAACACATCTCGGCGCAGCGGTTTTATTGGACCCGATAATGGATTGCCTTGCCCCATACCGCGCAAATCATGCAGCAGGGCCAACAGATTGTCATAACGCACCACGACCCGGTCAACATCCACCACGGGTAGGGCAAAACCAGTCTGTTGCAGCAAGGCGCCAAGGGATTTTATTTGCGCAAAGGGAACTATGCGGGCCTGTGCGCCCCCCCGGCACTCGCTTTCCGCCGCCAACAGAACCGCGCGTAATTCATGCAAAGTGCGCTCGGCAAAAAGCGCCCCCAGAAATAAACCGTCTGGACGCAGGCTTTGGTAAATATCGCGCAATAGCGTTGGCAGGTCTTCTTCCATATGCAGATGCAAGAGACTGATCAGCATATCTTGAGATTGCGGCGGTAAAGCCGGCAGGAAAGCACAGGTCTTTATATTTTTGGGCAGTCCTTTGGTTTCCACAGCAAAGGGACTAATCAGGGTGGCGTTGTTGAAAGTCCGGGTAATGCTGGATAACCGGTCTTGCAAATCCTCTACAGTGCGTTGCCGCAAAAAAGCAAATTGCACAGCGCGCTTTTGCGCTCTTGCATAAAAGCGGGCAATACGTGCAGAATCAAACAATGTTGGTTTAGCCTTCATTTAATAAAGGTCGATCGGTTCATCATGCTTGGCAAGCCCCTAAAACGCCTTGGTCGGACGGTGCTGGATGCTTTACTGCCTCCGGTATGTCCAATCACCAAAGAGATTGTTGATGCGCCAGGGGCCTTGTCAGCCAGTGCCTGGGCCGGGTTGGAATTTATCAGCGATCCGGTGTGCGTAGCTTGCGGCTATCCGTTTGCCTATGCCGGGTTTTTGAACCAGCTATGTGGTGCGTGTGAAGCCAAACGGCCAAAAATCACCAGAACCCGTTCGGCGCTGATTTATAACGAGGTCAGCCGAGCGCTCATTCTGGCGCTCAAACATGGGGGACATACCGATGGTGTTGATCGTTTTGCCGGCTGGATGGCCAGTGTCGGCGATGAAATGTTAGGTGATGGGATTCTCATAGTGCCTGTGCCACTACATAGGCGGCGGCGGATGAAACGGCGATTTAACCAGTCCGCCTTGCTGGGTCGCGCATTGGCCAAAGCGCAATCCATGCAGTTTCACCCGCAATTGCTGAAGCGTGCTCGCCACACACCAACCCAGGCAGGGCGCAATGCAAAGGCACGCAGGCGTAATGTCGCCGGGGCATTCTGTGTGCCTTCCAAAATGATACCTGTGGTAAAAGGTGCACATATTTTGCTCATTGATGATGTGCGCACTACCGGAGCCACCCTTGGTTCCTGCGCCCGCCCCTTGCTGGCGGCCGGGTGCAAGCAGGTGGACGCTCTCACACTTGCCCGTATTGTCAAAGCCGCTGAACCGACTACATAGAGGTGCCAATACAGGAAAACCCATGACCCAAGTTACCGTTTACACCACCATGTTCTGTCCCTATTGCGTTCGCGCACTGTCCTTGTTGCGCAAAAAAAAGAATATTACTGTCCAGGAAATCGGAGCCGGGTTTGATCGCAAAAAACGCGAAGAAATGATCCAGCGCTCTCATGGGGGGCGCACCTATCCGCAGATTTTCATAGGCGATACGCATATTGGCGGATGCGATGAAATGGTGGCGCTGGAACGCGTTGGCAAACTGGCTGCGATGCTGGAAAATGGCGGCTGAACCTCTCCAGGTGGCGCTGGTGCAATTACGCACTGGCACTAACCCCGCAACAAACCTGAAGACCACGTGCGCCTATTTACGCCAAGCGGCGGCGCAAGGGGCAACGCTGATCGCTACGCCGGAAAATACCAATATTATCCAGAGCGACCGGCAGGCCTATCTGCAAAGCATCCATGTCGAGGCTGATGAACCTGCCCTATTGGCATATTGCGCTCTGGCCAAAGAAACCGGGACGCATTTGCTGATTGGCTCCATGGCCATCAAGGTGTCGCCGGACAAAGCCGCCAATCGCTCATTCCTCATCTCACCACAAGGTCAGATCACTGCCCGCTATGATAAAATTCATCTTTTTGATGTGCACATTAATGCGCAGGAATCCTGGCACGAATCCGATCATATCCGCGCTGGCAATCAAGCGGTCCTGGCGAAAGCCGGACCGGCAATGCTGGGCCTGAGTATCTGCTATGACTTACGTTTTGCCGCTCTCTACCGGGCATTGGCAAAGGCTGGCGCCACTATACTTACCGTTCCCTCTGCATTCACCCGTGTTACCGGACGTGCGCATTGGGAGGTGCTATTACGTGCCCGTGCAATAGAATGTGGTGCTTATGTGCTGGCCCCGGCGCAAGGTGGTCTGCATGAAGATGGCCGCCGCACCTGGGGCCATTCCATGATCGTCGACCCTTGGGGTGAAGTTGTGGCAAGGCTGGATCATGATGAACCGGGTGTATTATTGGCCGAGCTGGATTTGAAAAAATGTGAAACCGTGCGCCAGCGTATCCCGTCCCTTGCCTTTGATGCAAAGTATGACCTGCCATGATCCGCTATGCCCTGATTTGCTCTTTTGGTCATGAATTTGAGGCCTGGTTCTCAAATTCTACTGATTATGATGTGCAAAAAGAAAAAGCCCAGATTAGCTGCATCGTCTGTGATGATACCAAAATTTCAAAACAGATCATGGCTCCGGCCTTAAAAGGCACGAGGCGAAAACATGGTGCGGACAAGGCCCAGGCCCAGGCATTTGCCGCTTTTGCCGGAAAAGTGCGTGAGAAGATTCGCTCCACCCATGACTATGTCGGTGATAAATTTGCCGATGAAGCGCTGGCCATGCACCATGGCGAAAAAGACGAAAAAGCCATTTATGGTGAAACCACCCCGGAAGAGGCTAAAGCCTTAAAGGAAGAAGGTGTGCCCGCTTCGCCGTTACCACCGGCTTTTGCACCAACCCCGCCCAAAAAACTGAACTGATCTATCAGCTTAACTGCGCCCTTCGCGCCACCAGGCACCTGCGGCAAGACCAAGGAGCAATAAAGCCAGAAGCAGGGCTGGCAACGCCGGGCGGCGCTCCTCGCCTGTCACCACAAAAGCGCCATTGCGCATCAGGCCCATCCAGGTGCGCCCGGCTTGCCGGTCACGCACAGACGTGCGGCGTATATCGGGAAGGACGTTTTCATTACGCACCGCATAAACGCCGCCACGACTAGCGGTAGTCAGTGGCTTGAGTGTGTTAGCGCTGGGAATGAGATGCGCAAATTCCTTTGGGTTCAACGCCCCCCCTGATGCCACGGCCAGTAATTTTCCTGCGCGAACACTAAACAACCCACTAATGCTTGCTGGCATAACACCGGTAAAAATACCCGGCTGAACGGTTTTTAGTGGCACTTTGCTCACCACGCCATCGGGCCCGGTCACTTCAACGGGTGACACCTCATCAGACAAAGTGTGCTGGGTAATCAGCAATTGACCGTTTTGGATACGGGCGCGCAAGGCCTCTTCCTCCAATTCCGGCTCTTTCATCAGCCAGTGTGCAAGACGGCGGTAAAGTTCCGCGTGGGGGCCACCACCATCAAACCCGCGTGCCCATAACCAGGCATGGTCCGACATGAACATGGCAACCCGGCCATTACCTACCCGATCAAGGATCATCAATGGCTCGTCCTTGTCATCGGACAGTACTGCCGTTCCGGAAAAAGACGAGGCGGCAATGCGCCGTCCCCAGCGCCCCCATTTTTTGGATGCACCGGTCAGTGCAGATGTAACCGGGTGGCGTGCGCCCTTTACAGTGACTTTTGGGCGAAAGGCGCGTGTCTCGATTTTACTGAGCGAGCGTGCAGGTAAAACCGAGGACAGTGGTGTTCTAGCCAGCGAATACGGCCCGGCAAATTCAGGCCCGGCAACGACCAGCAAAGCGCCGCCTTTTTCCACATAACGGGCCACATTATCCAGATATAACATGGGCAACACACCGCGCCGGGTATAGCGGTCAAATATGATCAGATCAAAACCCTGGAGCTTTTCAACAAACAGCTCGCGAGTGGGAAAGGCGATCAGCGCCATTTCATTAACCGGGGTTGGATCTATCTTCAATGGGGGACGCAAGATGGTAAAATGCACCAGATCCACTGCCGGATCGGATTTAAGCAGATTGCGCCATGCCCGCACACCAGCATAAGGCTCGCCCGTCACCAACAGAACCCGCAAGCGATCACGAATACCGCTGACATTGACCGCGGTGCGGTTATTAATCAAAGTCAGCTCCTCCTTGGCGGCTTCCACCTCAATTTCAACTACATTATCGCCCCGTTTTTCAATGGGCAGGGTAACTTTTACATCCTTGCCAGCGACTACGCGCACCCGCACCGGCACACCACCATCGACAGTAAGGGATACCAGAGCCCCCGGCGCCATGGCCTGCCCTTCATCTTCGATATGAATTATAAATTCAGCATTTTCGCCCACCAGGCCATAGCGGGGAGCATTGATGATCCGCAAAGCACGGTCGCCATGCCCAGGATCGCCAATCACCAGGGCGTGAACCGGTGCTGTTGGTTTCGCGCTTAGTGGTAAATCGTGCGCCAAACCATCACTGAGCACCATCACGCCCGCCAGACGGCCAGGGGGAGCTTTGGCCATGCCGCGCTGGATGGCGCCAAACAAAGCCGTTCCCTCTCGCGAGGGTGTTACGGTTTCTTCGATCAGGTCCAACGTCGGGTCTTCGTTAATGCGTTCTTTGATTTGCACCGCCAAGGCGTTGGCGATGGCCTCCCGGCCGTCCAGTTGCATGCTTTCGCTACGATCATGGATCAACACTGCCACATCGTTCAGCGGCTCTTTTTGCTGTTCAACCCAGATCGGATTTGCCAGTACCAGCGACAGAACTGCCACCAGTGCCGCACGTAAAACACTGCCGCGCAATTTCAAGCCAAAACCTATGGCACTTAGCAGCAGAAGAGCGCCACTTATGCCGTAAATCATCGGCAGCGAAAGCAGGGGATCGAAGATTAGTTGACCGCTCATTTCTCGCCCAACCGTTCTAGCAGGGCTGGAATATGAACCTGATCAGCTTTGTAATTACCAGTCAGGGCATACATCACGAGATTGATGCCAAAGCGACGGGCCATTTCGCGCTGACGCGGAATTTCATCAGACAAGGCCGCAATGGGTTGCCCGTTCTGGTCCAACGCCCATGCTGCCACCCAATCATCAGAACCGGCAACAATGCCTGATACCCCGTCAAGCGATGAGCCATTTGCATCGCTTTCCACCCACACGCGCCCACCCGTAGTGCGGCCAGGAAAGTCTATAATCAGGTAATACGTCCGGGTCAGCACATGATCCCGGTCGATAGGGCGTAATGATGGCACACTGATTTGCGAGAAAATGGCCCCAAGCGCCGGGTCTATTCCGCCAGCGGCTTTGGCGCGTAACCCGCCATCTTGTGTGTCAATGACCAACATGCCGCCATTTTTCAAATACACATCCAGTTCAGCTATGGCACGACTGGAAAGGATCGGTGGACGAAGCACCGGCCAGTATATTAAGGAAAAAACCGACAAATCATCCACATCAGGTTTAACGCCGACCGGTGCTCCCGGCTCTACGGTGGTGCGCTGGATCAGGGTTTGGGAAAGGCCATATAGTCCGGCGCGGCTCATCTCATCGACCCGTAAATCACCGGTGATAATATAGGCCAGCCGTGTTGATTGCGCCGCTTTTATGGCTTTGGTAAAGGCATCTTGTGCCATCGCCGATGGGGCGACGAGCATTGACGCAGCGAGCAGAGCAACAAGCAATACCAGGGGGATTGTGTTTTGGCGCACCAGCCATTTTTGCAATCCGCGCAGCCGCCCGGCCAGCCACAAGGCCGCGATCATATCCACGCCAAGCAAAAACAAGGATAATAACAAGAGCGCGGCCTTTAATGCGTATTGGGTTGTGGCATTTCCGCTTACGATGGTCATTCCTGATGGCGGTAGTGGTAAAGCCTTTATGACATCTTTTTGACTGCCGATATTAAGCGCCCGCGTAAAAGGACCATTGCGATAAATGCCTGGCGGGTGATCCGCTGTCAGGTCCAGCACCGTAAAATCTGCATCCACGGGCAGGAAAGCCGCCCCACCCTTTGGCTCCTGTAATTTCCCGATCGCGTTAAGTGCATATTCCAGCTCCCATCGTCCGGACTGGGCAATTTGCGGAACATCCTTATCGGATTTGGCAAAGGCCAATGTGCGCTCCAACATGTCGGCAAAAAGCCCGGAAAGTGGCAAGTCAGACCAGTCTGGGGCCGCACTAACATGAAAAAGCACAATCCGCCCCAAGCCACGCGGCGCAGAACTGACCAGCGGTGTGCCATCCTGTAATCGTGCCCATATGCGTTCATTCAACCGGCTGTCAGGCAATGCCAAAACTTGACGGCGCACGGCGGCATCCTTGCCCTCTGCAAGTCCATAATAGGGACTGTCCTGAGAAAAAGGTGCCAAGGCCTGCGGCGTTTCCCACCCAAAAGCCCCGCCCATAAGGCGGCCCCCAGCGCGTAAATTTACCGGCACCAATGCGTCCGCCTCTGCGGCCAGATGCGGCCCGGCAAAACGAATTAGCAAACCACCAGCGCGGACAAAGGCATCCAGTTTTTCCAATCCGTCCGGGGTTGGTTGCGCCGGATCAGTCAATATCAGAACCGAAGGGTTTTCTTTCAATACAGAATCCAATCCGTCGCGTATGGTCTCTGCATGTGGAGCGAGGGCTTTGCCCAGATAATAAAAACCGGACAATAAGGGTTGACGGTCCACATCACCACCAGGGGTAACAATGCCCACCAATGGCCGCGACCAGCCCCCATCAAAGGCCCAGCTTGTGCCCGCCGAAGGTTGTGCAGGAACCTGTAAAAACCGCAAGCGATTACGCAATTGCAAAGGCAGGACAATTTCGCCATTTGCGGCCCCGGCCCCCGGCGCAAACTCCACTTCAATGCGAGACATGATCGCCCCGCCATCATCAATGGCCTGCACGGCCACTGTGCGGGCGGTATCAGTGGCAAGACGGTGTAGCGTTAATTCAAGGCCCCGCGAGGTTGGTACTGGTGGTGTGATTAACAGCGGCCCTGCCTCTGTTGGTGGCACATAGGACGTAACCTGGCCAATGGATGTCAGTGCAGACATAAAGGCCCGCGCATCCCCATGATCAAGCCCGTCACTTATCCAGAGGAACCTTGTATTCCCCGGCAAGCCGTCGGCTTTTTGCAACTCCATGATCCGCTCTACGGCGTTCATACGTGATGGTGTCCACGGCCAGACCGTCTGATCATTCAACGCGGTTCGTGCTTCAGCACGAGATAAAAAGCGTAGATCGCTGTCACCCGCCCCATTTGTGGCGGTAAAAACCAATGCAGCGCGTTTATCACTCGCCCCGATAAGACCAAGTGCCTGTTTTTGCATTTGCGCCCAGTTTGGTGCGCTGGACCAGCCATTATCAATCACCAGCAATAATGGGCCATCCGCTGTATTAGTATTCTTTGGGGCGATAACCGGGTTGGCCAGTGCCAGAATGATCAAGGTTGCAATGCCAAGGCGTAATAACCTTAGCCATAAAGGCGCCGAATCGGGCGTCTCTTCATCATCCTGCAAGTCGTGTAATAAATTTAATGGTGGAAACATTGCGCGCAATGGCGCAGGCGGCGTGGCGCGTAATAGCCACCACAAAAGTGGCAGGCTTAACAAGACAAGTAATGCCCAGGGTGATAAAAACTGCAATCCCATTAGCGGGCATCTCCGGCAATGCTCTGAAATAATGATAAAAAAGCGGGGGCAGCAATACTATCGGTTCGGTGGCGAATAAATGTCCAGCCCAGCGCTCGTGCCAATTGCGCCATATCCTGCGCGTTTTGTGAGAACCGCGCCTGATATTGCCCGGCAATCGCCTGTGCCCGGCCAAAGAGAATGGTCTCTCCACCTTGCGGGTGGTTGAACTCGGTTCGACCCGTATAGGGAAACACTTCCTCGGCAGGGTCATAAATCTGCACCAATGCCCCCGTAACGCCGGCTGCCTTAAAAGCAGATAACCGTTTTTCCCAGATATCCGCTCCCTCATAAAAATCTGAGGCAATAACAGCTTTTGGTTGTCCCATAAGCGCCAGGGTCCGCAGGCAGTCCGGCCTAGATGAATGCAATATAAGTTTGCGGCCAGCGCGATCAAGGCCGCCGCGCCCATGCACCGGACGTTGCATCTGCCCCGCAACGCCCACACGCTCACCACCATTGATCAGCGCTATGGCAAGCGCGGTCAGCAATACCGAAGCCCGGTCACGTTTCAATGGCAGGGTCTTGTCAGATGACCAGCTAAAACCTGGCCTGCCATCGCGCCAGAGCCAGACAGTTTGCGCGGCCTCCCATTCGGTTTCACGCACAAAAAAATTGTCGGAGCGGGCAGACCGGCGCCAGTCAATGGCGCTGTGCGGATCCTCATGGCGGGCGCGTCGAAACTGCCAGAAGGTTTCCCCGGCACCGGATTTTCGTCGCCCGTGCAGCCCATGGGCCAGCGAGGTGGCCAGCCGCTGTGATTCGGCCAGAAGCGCCGGAAACCTGGCCGCCAGATCTTCTGCATCATGGCGGTTGCTGGCAAAGGCAGAGCGTGTGGCGGAACGAATACCCGGTCGCAACATGGGTTAAGCGATCTCTCTGACCAGACTGGCGATCAGATCGGGCAGGGCAAGGCCATCAGCCCGTGCCGCAAATGAAAGAGCCATGCGGTGTTTCAGCACCGGTGGCGCCAGCGCACAGACATCATCCACACAAGGGGCAAGTCGTCCTTGCAGCAAGGCCCGCGCCCGCACACCAAGCATCAAGGCCTGACCGGCCCGCGGACCCGGACCCCAGGAAACCCCGTTTTTCACTTTATCAAGTGTTGTCTGATCCGGGCGACCAAGACGCACCAGTTTGACAATGGCATCCAGTGTTTTTGCACCCACCGGCATTTGGCGCACCAGAGCCTGCATCTGCAACAAATCCTTTGCACTTAGCACAGTCACCGGAGCCGCTTCCTCTGTGCCGGTGGTCGCCAGTAATATCTCACGCTCATGCGTTTCATCGGGATAGGAAATGTCGATCTGAAACAAGAACCGGTCCAGTTGTGCTTCCGGCAGGGGATAGGTGCCCTCCTGCTCAATCGGATTTTGCGTGGCCAGCACATGAAATGGCTTTGGCAGATCGTGCGCCACACCGGCGATGGTAACCTGATGCTCCTGCATGGCTTGTAAAAGAGCTGATTGGGTGCGTGGGCTGGCACGGTTGATCTCGTCAGCCATTAATAACTGGCAGAACACAGGCCCCGGCAAAAATCTGAAATGCCGCTTGCCGCTCTCGCTTTCCTCCAACACCTCAGCGCCGAGAATATCGGCTGGCATCAGGTCGGGCGTGAACTGAATACGTTTTTCATCCAGCCCGGTGACCGTTGCAATGGTTTCCACCAGCCGTGTTTTTGCCAGACCCGGTGCCCCAACCAGCAAGGCATGACCTCCACAGAGCAGGGCGTTCAGTGCCAGGTCCACGACTTCATCCTGGCCCAATATAACCTTGCCAATGGCCTTTTTGGTTTTGGCAAGTGTTGCAATAGCCGCCTCGGCATGTTCGACGATATGTTCCGGATTACTGGTATCAGGCATTGCGCTCAACTTTTTCTCATTTCTACTATAGACTTTCATGTATGCAGATTGATCCTAGCGGATCAGTCCCAAAAACAAAGACCCGGTGATGAGCATAAGCAGCACAAACGATTTAGGCACATTGATGGCGGCAGCGCGCCAAAATGCCCGTGGCGATGAATTGCCACCTGTGCATTTGTGGAATCCTGAACATTGCGCGCAAATGGACATTGAAATCCTTAAAGATGGCACCTGGCTTCATGATGGCCAACGTATTACGCGACCAGCGCTGGTAAAGCTGTTTTCTACAATATTACGAAAAGATAAGGATGGCGAAATCTATCTGGTAACGCCCGTAGAAAAAGTGCGGGTGAACGTGGCCTGTGCGCCCTTTATTGCCATTGCGCTAAACGTGCAGGGCAAGGGTAAAGATCAGGAGCTATATTTTACCACTAATGTTGAAGATGTGGTGCAGTGCGGACCTGACCGGCCTTTGCGTGTTCAAACCAACCAAAAATCAGGCGAGCCAACGCCTTTCGTCATGGTTCGTAATGGTCTTGAGGCACTGATCAACCGTGCGGTATTTTACCAATTGGTGGATCTGGCAGTTGAGCATGACCTGGGCAATGGCGCGCAATTAGGCGTTTGGAGCGATGGTGCCTTTTTTGCTCTTGGCCCTCCGGGGGTGCACTGTGTCTGATTCTGAGAAGCCGGACTGGCCGTCAATCATCTGTCAGGTGCTTGATCCAGTTGAATCAGGCACCAGTAAGACGCCGGCGCGATCTGATTATGACCTTAATGAAAATGCACACCGCCTTAGCCCAAACAAGCAAGCGGCAGTGCTGGTGCCCCTGATTGAACGCCCCGCTGGCTGGCAAATATTGTTGACCCGCCGTACAATGGAAATGCCAACCCATGCTGGCCAGATTGCCTTTCCCGGTGGGCAGGCCTTGAAAAATGAAACGCTGGCAGCGGCGGCCTTGCGCGAGTTTGAAGAAGAAACCGGCGTCAAGCAGCATTGCGCACAGCTATTGGGCCGCTTTGAACGCTATGAGACCGCCAGCGGATTTAATATCACTCCTTTTGTTGCCAGGCTTACCCCACCCATTGCGCCCCGCCCGGACCCCCGTGAAGTTGATGAGGTTTTTGAAGTGCCGCTTGGGTTTTTGATGAACACAGAAAATCATCAGCAACGCACCATCCAGTGGCAAGGACAGCAACGGCATTTTTATGCTATGCCATGGAATGAGTATTTTATCTGGGGGGCAACTGCGGGTATGATCCGTGCTCTGGCATTGCGATTGGGCAAGCAGAACGGCAAAAAGGAAAAACCATGCTGCGCATGACACTGATCGAGATAGTTCTGTTCAGCCTGCCCTTCTCGTTATTTTTTTTATACCGCACCTTTATTTTACGACACAGGAAATCTGAGGGCGAAACCTTCGACCCGGCCTCCTACCACAAACTTTTCATTATCGGCGGTGTGCTGGCATTAAGCGGATTTTTGTATCTGGCGCTTAATCATGCCACGTATCGCGAAGGTGAATATATTCCAGCGCATTTAGAAAACGGCAAGGTCGTTCGGGGAAAATTCGTTTCACAACCCGTTTCACCAACCCAATCAGAAAAAAGCAAAAAGCATGAGCAAGCCAACCCATCTGAATCCAAAGAAAACTGAATGGATGAACACCCCGGCAGTTAAGAAAGTGCTCAGTGCATTGCAGGCTGCCAAAGCCGATAGTGTGCGCTTTGTCGGCGGCTGTGTGCGTAACACAATCATGGACCGGCCGGTTGATGATGTGGACCTGGCCACACAATTAGAACCCGAAGCGGTGATTGAGGCTCTTAAAGTGGCCGATATTCAAGTGGTTCCAACCGGGCTGAAACATGGCACTGTGACGGCTATTTCTGCGGGAAAACCCTTTGAAATAACGACATTACGTAAAGATGTGGCCACCGATGGCCGCCATGCAGAAGTGGTTTTCACCACCGACTGGGCCGAGGATTCGGCGCGACGTGATTTTCGCTTTAATGCCATTTACGCCAATCCCGATAATGGCGAATTATTCGATCCGCAAGACGGCATTAAAGATGCACTGGAAGGCCAAGTGGTTTTTGTCGGCGACCCTGATACGCGGATACGCGAGGATTATCTGCGTATATTGCGGTTTTTTCGCTTTTTTGCCTGGTATGGCGAAGTGCGCCCTGACCGCGAAAGTGTAAAGGCCTGTGCGCGCTTAAAAGATGGTATGGAAAAGTTATCCGTCGAACGGGTATGGAAAGAACTGAAAAAACTGCTGAGCGCACCGGACCCCTCCAAGGCCCTGCGCTGGATGCGCACCGCCGAAGTGTTGCAGGTGGTCCTGCCCGAAAGCATTAATGTGGATCGGGCCTGCGCGCTGATCGCCCTGGAAAAGGAACTGGGCTGGGAACCCGACCCGCTCCTGCGATTGATGGCTATGGTTGATGCCCGGCGCTGGTCCAAAATCGCCACACGGCTGAAACTCTCTAACGCAGAAAAAAACCGCCTCAAAGCCTGGCATGATGCGGGAGAAGTTAATCCCGATGAAGATTATATGGACGTATCGCGGCGGTTTTACCGCAAAGTGGTGGCCGGCTTTGTCGATGCCGCCAAGATTGCTATGGGCACCCTGCATGATGAGCGCGAGCGGCGAAATGTGCAGGATTTGATGGAATTTGCGCAAGAGTGGGAACGCCCGGTATTTCCCGTCACCGCCAAAGATCTGATGAATGAGGGCTATACCGAAGGCCGCGAACTTGGCGATCTTCTATGGGACCTGGAGGATGAATGGATTGCTTCGGGCTTTGCCTTGTCCACTTCGGAACTGATCTCTAAAATCGGCAATCTTGGCACCGGCGGCAAGTCTGGCGGTCAGGGGTAGGTCACTCTGTCAGCATCCCTTTTAGCCTGACCACCCTCTTCGTCATGCCGGCGAAGGCCGGTATCCATTATTTGAGTCACATCTGGACCCCGGCCTGCGCCGGGGTGACGGGTAGGTGTTTTATATTGGGTGTTGATTAGGGCTTAATCATTCGTACCATCGGTATCGGTATTAACAGCTTTCTGTTCAGTGAGGCGGCTTTCTTTTTTTGCAGCCCTCTTTTGATCCAGTTTTGCGTTGGCTAAACCCTTTGCCCGTTCCGCCCGTGCTTTTCGTTTGTGACGTTCAACATACCAATCAGTAATGAGTGTCTCAATAAGTTCAACAAGCAATTCTGCTTCTTCTGGCTCTATTTCAATGATTCGGCCAACGTCTTTTTCCATGTGGGCACCGATATCTCCGACTGAACGAATAGCGTCAATTCCGCTCCATGTGTCTGGGTCACATTTATCTTTTATGTAATTTAACTCAGCCCCAAGATTGCCGCGCTTGCTTTTAGGTAATGCCCAATAATCCCTGACGATGCCTTGTAAACAACGCCTTGAAAGGGTAGCTGAGGCTTTAGGGCTATCATTTAGAATAAGGCAGGCTTCTTCATAGTCTTGCCTTACCGCCTCAGGAACGTAGTCTGGAAACTGCGTCGCTTTAGATTTTGGAAGAAGATTCCAAGAATCAATTTTATAATCTACCCCAATCTGTACACCGCCTACATTAAGTTCGGATTTGAAAAGTGTTGCTATTAAATTTAGTTTCTCGCAATCAGTATTGGGACAACCGATTGCACGTAGAACAACGCTAACTTTTTTATCTTTTTTTGCGTTCGTATCAATATGTAATGATCGATGCCAAAGTTTTGGTGCTGTAATCGTTGTGTGTTGACCGCAATATGGACATGTCCAGTTAAAATTAACACTCATTGCTCACCTCTTAAACCCAAAATTCACCCAACCTTATGCGCCTCAACATAGGCGCGTAACACCGCATTGATGCGGCTTTGGTAACCCCTGTCTTTTTGGGCGCGAAACCATTCGAGAATATCTTTATCGAGGCGAATGGACACCTTTTCCTTGCCCGCAGGCATGACAAGGCGCGCGTTTTTCCAGAAGTTTTCGTCCAGTTCCGGGGTGTCGCTTAAATCTATCTGGCCGTCTGGAAGCGCCGCCAGCTCTTCAAGAGATAATTCTTTTTTGTAACGCTTTGTCATACCCCATAGTGCAAAAAATAATCCTTATAATCAATATTGCACTTTATCTTCGTTGCCCTTCGATATTCCAGAGGCGGACAAAGAAAGAAA
>JAJFFP010000090.1 GCA_021776595.1 Robiginitomaculum sp.
CTTGATCGCGGAAAAACAAACTGGACATTCAGCAAAAGTGAGCGGAAAAGGCGGCTGGAAAGCAAACCTGACCGCTGCCGGATTGGCGACATTGGCCGTCTATGGGTTGCTGTTTGGCACCGGTAGTTTTCTTTATGGAAACACGGTGCAGTCAATGGCATTGCTGGGCACCAGTATATTTTTTGCCTGGGGGTCTTACCGGTTGGGTCGGGGCATCTGAGGGAATCCTGTTTTTGGGCATCAGGCGAGATTGGGGAATAAAATTCCAATAACTCGCCCCCAGTGCCTCATTTTCGTATATTTTATTGTTTTTCTGCAATTTATGAAAAATAATGCTTGCCATATCGAATTTGGCCAGTATTAAGCAAGAAACGTTGTGTGTGAAATTATTTCATATCATGACAAATCTGGAGAGATATTCGTGAACAAGCTCACGAAAAATGTTGCGCTACAAACTGCGGTTTTGGCTCCGTCCAAAGCGCAAAGCGCATTTGTGTCTCTTATTCTAGTCAGCGTGATTATTGTGGTCGTCCTATTGGGGGCGGGTAGCTCAGGGTAGTGTAACTTAAATTGCGCACGACCGGGCCCCGCTTCCAAACTGGAGGCGGGTTTTTTTGTGCGCGAAGCAGGAAGTTGTTTCGATGCAAGGTAAAAAAACCAAACGCAGTGATGCGATTACAAAAGGGGCGGCCCATGCGCCGGCGCGGGCAATGCTGCGCGCAACCGGTTTCGAAACTGCGGATTTTGCTGCGCCAATCATTGGTGTGGTTAATACCTGGAGCACCGTAACCCCCTGTAACATGCACCTTGATAAACTGGCAAAGCCCGTGCGAGAAGGCATTGCAGGTGCCGGGGCGCGAGCGGTGGATTTTAATACCATTGTGGTTTCCGATGGCGTGACCATGGGCGCGGAGGGAATGCGCGCCTCGCTGATTTCCCGTGAGGTCATTGCCGATTCCATAGAACTGGCCGTGCGAGGTCATTCTTTGGACGGGGCTATCATTCTGGTTGGTTGTGACAAGACCATTCCGGCGGCGGCCATGGCGCTGGCGCGCATGGATATACCGGGCCTGATCTTCTATGGCGGCTCTATCATGCCGGGCAAACGGCACGGAAAGTTGATTTCCATTCAGGATGTGTTCGAGGCGGTTGGTGCCGAGGCCAGCGGCAAAATCAGTGAAAAAGAACTGGGTGAGATAGAACGATCTGCATGCCCCGGTGCAGGCGCCTGTGGGGGACAGTTTACCGCCAACACCATGGCCATGGCCATGAGCATGTTGGGCCTGTCTCCCATGGGCGCAAATGATATTCCGGCCATTCATCCGGACAAAGAGGGGGCAGCGCGCGCTTGTGGTCAACGCATTGTTGAACTTGCCAATAACGATATTTGCGCCCGCCAGTTTATCACTAAAAATGCCTTGCATAATGCCGCCCTTGCCGCGTCTGCCTCCGGTGGCTCCACCAATGCAATCCTGCATTTGCTGGCCATTGCCCATGAAGCCGGTGTGGACTTTGATCTGGAGGATTTTCACCAGGCCGCGCAAAGCGTGCCGGTGATCGCGGATTTGAAACCCAGCGGCCAGTATCTTGCCAATGATTTATTTCTGGCCGGCGGCACCAGGCTGCTGGCGGCGCGATTAGGTGATGCTGGTTTTCTGCATGATACGCCAACGGTTAGCGGAAAATCCTTGTTTGAAGAACTGGATGACGATCAGGAAACCGAAGGGCAAAACGTGGTGTTTGACATCGCCAGGCCATTAAAACCCTCTGGCGGCTATCGCATCCTTTATGGGGATTTGGCACCGGATGGGGCGGTTCTGAAAGTGTCAGGTGCGGCGGATCAGGTTTTCGAAGGCCCGGCAAAAGTTTTTGAGAGCGAAGAGGATTGCTTCAATACTTTGCAAAAGGGCGGTATTTCCGCCGGGGACGTCATCATTATTCGCAATGAAGGCCCCAAAGGCGGCCCCGGTATGCGCGAAATGCTGGCAGTGACGGCAGCGCTGGTGGGCCAGGGCATGATTGATGATGTGGCCTTGATTACCGATGGCCGCTTTTCCGGGGCCAGCAAAGGCTTTGTTATCGGTCATTGTGCCCCTGAAGCGGCCAATGGCGGTCCTATCGCGCTGGTGCGCAATGGTGATCGTATTCGTATCGATTCGGCCAATCGGTGCATTGATATTAATGCTGATCTGGTCGCGCGAAAAACCGACTGGATGGCCCCGAAACGGCGCCGCTTTGGCGGGGTGTTTGACAAATATGCACAACTGGTTTCCTCGGCCGCCAAGGGGGCCGTCACCACCATTCAACCTATGGAGAACGTAAAATGAACACCACTAACGGGGGTAATACGCCCGCTTTTAAGGAAAGAAAAATTGCCATCATCGGCTATGGAAGTCAGGGGCGCGCCCATGCGCTTAACCTGCGCGACAGCGGTTTTGATGTGGTGGTTGGTGTGCGCGGGGGCGGACAGGGCCACAAGCGCGCCAAACAAGACGGTTTGCAAACCAAAAGCCCGGCTGAGGCCGCTATTGAAGCCTCCCTGATTGCCATGCTGACGCCGGACCTTAGCCACGAAGAGATTTTCAATAAAGATATTGCACCCCATCTGTCAGCCGGGGACGCAATCCTGTTTGCCCACGGATTTACGGTGCATTATGGCCGCGTCCTGCCCCCCAAAGGTGTTGATGTCATTCTGGTGGCACCCAAGGGGCCGGGTGATCTGGTGCGCCGCGAGTATGAACGCGGGCGCGGCGTGCCGTGCCTTTATGCCGTGCATCAGGACGCCACGGGGCAGGCGTCCACACGCGCTCGCACGTATGCCACCGGCATTGGCGGTATTAAGGCCGGTGCCATCAAAACCAGCTTTGCCGAAGAAACGGAAACCGATCTCTTTGGTGAACAGGCGGTGTTGTGCGGCGGCGCAACCGAGCTGGTGCTGGCGGGTTTTGAGACCCTGGTTGATGCCGGGTATCAGCCGGAAGTTGCCTATTTTGAGTGTCTGCATGAGCTGAAACTGATCGTTGACCTTCTCTATGAAGGCGGGTTGGCAAAAATGCACGAATTCATCTCTGAAACAGCGATTTATGGTGATCTGACCTCCGGTCCGCGCATCATAAACCAGGAAACCCGTGCCCGCATGCGTGAAGTGCTGGGCGATATTCAAAGCGGCGCTTTTGCCCGCGACTGGATATTGGAAAATCAGGCCGGCAAGCCACGTTATCAGGCTTTGATGGATAAAGACCTGAACCACCCGATCGAGCAGGTGGGCAGCCGTTTACGTGCCGAAATGGCCTGGTTGCAACCCGGCACCAATTAAACTTTTTCACCCTGAAAGCAGACCGATGAATATCTTGTTGAACACACCTCTCAATGCGCCAGCACCCACAAGCTCTCAAGCCCCCACCGGGGCAGAGCTTGTGGTATCGGCGCTGCGGGATCAAGGCGTGAATATGGTATTTGGTTATCCGGGCGGGGCGATTATGCCACTTTATGACGCCTTGCCGGGGTCTGGCCTGAAGCACATATTGGTGCGCCATGAACAGGCTGCCGCCTTTGCCGCCGATGCCTATGCGCGCGTAACCGGCAAGGCCGGGGTCTGCTTTGCCACCTCCGGGCCGGGGGCCACCAATCTGCTGACCGGTATCGCCAATGCGTTTATGGATTCGGTGCCGCTGGTTATCATCACCGGACAGGTGCCAACCCAGGTCATGGGCACCGATGCGTTTCAGGAAATTGATATTTTTGGCATGAGCCTGCCGGTGGTTAAACACAGTTTTCTGGTTCGCAACGCCAAAGATATACCCAAAATCATGGCGCAGGCCTTCGAGATTGCCACCTCTGGCCGTCCGGGCCCTGTTTTGATTGATCTGCCCAAGGATATTGCCCAAAATCGCACTGAAAACACCAACCCGGTCATACAGATTGACAAGCCGCACAGCGAGCCTGATCCCATTGCCATTGCCCTGGCGGAAAGCATGCTGAAACGGGCAAAACGCCCGGTGCTTTATATCGGCGGGGGTGTGGCCAAGGCGGGTGCGGTCCAGGCCCTGCGGCGCTTTAATATGCTGGCAGGCATACCGGCGGTTGCAACCCTGACGGGGCTGGGGGTTTTGCCATCTGATAATGCCGATTTTTACGGCATGTTGGGTATGCACGGCAACAAGGCGGCCAACACGCTGGTGCAGGAGGCGGATCTGTTGTTGGTCTGCGGTGCACGATTTGATGACCGGGCAACTGGAAAACTGGACACATTTGCCCCGGATGCCAAAGTCATCCATCTGGATTGCGATGGCGCAGAAATTGGTAAATTACGCGCCGCCAATGCCGGTGTGCAGGGTGATCTGAAAGCGGCGCTGGAAAAACTGGCCATTGGCATTTTGGATATTTCCACCTGGCGGGCGCGCGCCAGAGATTTGCGCACTCGTCATATCTTTGATTATGACGCACCCGGCACGGGTGTATTTGCGCCGGCGTTTCTGGAAGAACTCTCCCGCCGGACCGGTGATCGGTTTGTCGCCACATGTGATGTGGGTCAGCACCAGATGTGGGTGGCGCAACATTGCCATTTTTCCCGTCCCGAATCGCACCTGACATCTGGCGGATTGGGGGCCATGGGCTATGGCATTCCGGCCGGTATCGGAGCCAAGCTGGCCTATCCAGATGATTGTGTGGTGACCATTACCGGTGATGGCTCCATCATGATGAACATTCAGGAACTGGCCACCATACGCCGGTATGGCGTAGGCCTGAAAATTGTCCTCTTTGACAATTCCACTTTAGGGCTGGTGCGCCAGTGGCAGGAGCTGTTTTTTGAAGGCAATTACAGCGAAATTGACCTTTACGACAACCCGGACTTTGCCGATGTCGCCCGTGCCTTTGGCATAGAGGCCTTTACCGTTTCAAGGCGAGATCAGACCAGCGCGGCGATTGACCGGCTATTGCGAACACGTGGGCCAATTTTGGCGCATGTGCGCATCAGCCCGCATGAGAATGTCTGGCCGCTGGTCCCCCCTGGAAAATCCAATGCTGAGATGATGGAGAAGTAAAATGAACACACAGACTTTACATATCGAATTTGAACACGCCGAAGGTGCCATTCTTCGTCTGCTCGGCCTTGTGGAACGCCGTGGGTTTGAGGTGTGCACCATGAATTTGCCGCGCCAGCGTGAAGGACGGATGAATTTGGATATAAGCCTGATTGCCCGCGAGGCAGGCCGGGACATCGGGGTTCTGCGTCGCCAGATCTATCGCCTGACCGGGGTGCGCCGGGTGTTGGGCGGCGTAGTCCATGACACTGAGCATTATGGAGGACGAAATGACCAGGGATAGCGCAAACCATACGCGTGATCAGCAGGTCGCGTTTTTTGACACAACCTTGCGTGATGGTGAACAGGCCCCCGGATTTTCCATGTCGGCCGAAGAAAAACTGCTGATGGCGGGAGCCTTGGCTGAACTTGGTGTTGATGTCATCGAAGCTGGTTTTGCCGCCGCCTCACCCGGTGATGCCGATGCAGTGAAACGTATAGCAAGCGAGATTTCCGGGCCGACCATTTGCAGTCTCTCGCGGGCCACCGGGCACGATATTAAAATCGCCGCTAAGGCCCTGGCACCGGCAAGGCACTCACGGTTGCATATTTTTCTGGGCACCAGCCCGATCCACCGCAAGGCCAAGTTGAATATGCGAAAAGCGCAAGTGATCAGCGCTATTGAAACTTCGGTATCCCTGGCGGTCCAGCACTTTGATGAGGTGGAGTTTTCCGCTGAGGACGCCATACGCACCGAACGGGACTTTCTGGCCGAAGCACTGGAATGTGCGGCGCGATCCGGCGCGCGGGTGCTTAATGTTCCTGATACGGTTGGCTATACCACTCCAGACGAAATTTACGATCTGTTTGGTTATCTGAAAAGCCATGTTGGCGGTGCCGAAAACGCGATATTAAGCACCCATTGTCATGATGATCTTGGCATGGCGGTAGCCAATTCCCTGGCTGCTGTTCGTGCCGGGGCGCGCCAGATCGAAGGGGCCATCAATGGCATTGGGGAGCGCGCTGGTAATTGTGCGCTGGAAGAAGTGATGATGGTTTTTGCCACGCGCAAGGATGTCTTTGATGTGCGCACCAATGTGGATACCACCAAAATCTATTCGGCGAGCCGTTTGCTGGCCAAAATAACCGGCAATCCGGTGCCCCGTAACAAGGCGATTGTCGGGCGCAATGCGTTTGCACACGAAGCGGGTATTCACCAACATGGAGTGCTCAATGACCGGCGCACCTATGAGATCATGACCCCCGAAGATATTGGTCTGCCGGGTAATGCACTGATTTTGGGCAAACATAGTGGCAAACATGCGCTGCTGGCCCGCGCCAAAGAGCTTGGTTTTGAGATTGATGATACCGCCTTGGCAGAAATCTTCTCTGCTTTCAAAGCTCTTGCTGATCAGCAAGGCGAGATTGCCGATGCGCAACTGATCGAACTGTTTGGCGGGGCCAGGGGTGCGCCGGGTGGCGCATGGCATCTCGAACGGGTGGAAATGCGCGCGGCCTATGGCGGGCGCACGGAACCTTTTGCCAGAGTTGAACTGGACCATCCGGATCGCGGCCCGGTCACGGATATTGCCACGGGCGAAGGCCCCATCCATGCCGCCTTTAATGCGGTGCAAAATATCACTGGCATTAAAGCCATCGTCGAGGAATTGGAGATCAATCATATCGGTGCCAAAGGCCGCACCGATTGCATCGCCGATATTGTGCTGCGCATTGATAACGAACATTTTATTGGTCGCGCCCGCTGCCGCGATGTCATTCCGGCAGGCGTTGAAGCCTATGTGGATGCCATCAACCGGGCCATGACGACACGCAATCTTGATGCCTATGGCCAGAATAAATCCCCAACAAGTTCAAACACAAAGAGAAACGCCGCCTGAGAGCAGGCAAAAGGAGAATGAGAATGAGTATCGCAGAAGCAAAATATATCTGGCGCGATGGCAAAATGATTCCCTGGGCCGAGGCCACCACCCATGTTTTAAGCCACGCCTTGCATTATGGCACCGCAATGTTTGAGGGCATACGGGTTTATGATACGCCCAACGGTCCATGCGGGTTCAGGTTGACCGAGCATATTTCCCGCCTGTTTGCCTCGGCCAGAATTTACGCCATGGATATCCCCTTTGAGGAAGTAGAACTGGTCGAGGCCTGTCAGCAATTGGTGCAGGCCAATGAACTGGACAGTGCGTATTTGCGACCCATTGCCTATTATGGTTATGGCGATATTGGTGTGGCACCGGGGGCGGATACGCCGGTAAATGTTGCCATAGCCGCCTTTCCATGGGGGGCTTATCTGGGCGAGGCGGGGCGGCAAAACGGCGTGGATGTTTGCGTTTCTTCCTGGCGGCGGCCTGCCCCTGGCACCATTCCCATGAGCGCCAAGGCGGCGGGCAATTATCTCTCCGGGTTTTTGATCTCGCGTGAGGCCAAACGCAATGGCTATGCCGAAGGCATTGCCCTGGAT
This sequence comes from Robiginitomaculum sp., assembly GCA_021776595.1. Lineage (GTDB taxonomy): Bacteria > Pseudomonadota > Alphaproteobacteria > Caulobacterales > Maricaulaceae > Robiginitomaculum_B. Next base: position 7,507 of record JAJFFP010000090.1, read on the forward strand.
GTTGATGGGCGTCTTTCCGAAGGGGCGGGCGAAAACCTCTTTATCGTAAAAGAAAAGACGCTTTACACGCCACCCTGTGCTGCTTCAATTTTAAGCGGAATTACGCGTGATACGGTGATGCAACTTGCCCGTAAATCTGGCTTGCAAGTGCGCGAAGAAGCCCTGCCACGGGAGATGCTTTATGTGGCCGATGAGCTGTTTTTTACCGGCACCGCCGCCGAAATTACACCCATTCGCTCTGTTGATGGCACCAAAACCCGCAGCCATGGGTGCGGGCCGGTTACGCGGGCTCTGCAGGATCAGTTTTTTGGCCTGTTCACAGGCAAGACCAAAGACACACAAAACTGGCTGGAGCCAATGAGCGCCCCGGTGGTGAGCGAGGTATGTCATGTCGCATGAGGCTGCTCCCAAATCTTTATTTGACAAAGTCTGGGATCGTCATCTGGTGCGTCCGCAAACCGAAGAGCAACCGGCGGTGCTTTATATAGATCGTCATCTGGTGCACGAAGTGACCTCGCCACAGGCCTTTACAGAACTAAGAGAACGCGGGCTTGGCTTGCGTTGCCCGGAACGCACTTTTGCCACCATGGATCATTCCACGCCGACATTGCCACCAAATGTGGACGGCTCACCGGCCTATCCCAACGAGGAAAACCGCAAACAAGTGCAAGCCTTGCAAGATCATTGTGCGGACTTTGGCATAAAATTGTTTGGCTGGGACAGTCCGCATCGGGGGGTCATTCATGTGATGGCACCGGAACTGGGACTGACTTTACCGGGCATGACCATAGTTTGTGGTGATAGCCATACCGCTACCCACGGTGCCTTTGGTGCGCTGGCCTTTGGTATTGGCACCACCGAGGTCAGTCATGTGCTGGCCACACAATGCCTGTTGCAAAACAAGCCAAAATCCATGCGTGTGAACCTTCATGGTCGCTTGCAAAGGGGCATTAGCGCCAAGGATATGGCGCTGGCGGTTATTGCCGCCGTGGGGGCCAGTGGTGGTGTTGGCCATGTCATTGAATATGCAGGCGAAGCCCTGCATTGGCTGGATATGGAAGAGCGTATGACGCTTTGTAATATGAGCATTGAGGCCGGTGCGCGCGCCGGCATGATTGCCCCCGATGCCATCACCTTTGCCTGGCTGAAAGACCGCCAATATGCGCCCACGGGCAAGGCTTGGGAAAAAGCGGTTGAGGAATGGCGCAGTTTGCGCAGCGATGACGGGGCGGTGTTTGACAAGGAAATCAATCTCGATGCCCGCTTGATGGCCCCGATGATTACCCACGGACCATCGCCGGACCGGGCCATGGCGGTGGATTCCATCACGCCGCATCCCTGCGGTGAGGCCGAGGGCAAGGGCCTTGATTATATGCGTTTTACACCGGGGCGTCCGCTTATGGGCGAAAAGGTTGACGTGGTCTTTATTGGTTCTTGCACCAATGGCCGGCTTGGGGATTTGCGCATGGCGGCACGGGTGATGATGGGCCAGAAAATTCACCCACAAGTGCGTATGCTGGTAGTGCCCGGATCAGAGCAGGTGCGCCGTGAAGCTGAAAGTGAAGGTTTGCACGAAATTTTCGAGCGCGCCGGGGCCGAATGGCGATTGCCGGGCTGTTCCATGTGCATTGCCATGAATGGCGATATGGCTAAACCCGGTGAATTGGTGGTTTCCACCTCGAACCGTAATTTTGAAGGACGCCAGGGCAAGGGTGCCCGCACGGTGCTGGCCTCCCCGGCCACAGCCGCCGCCAGTGCTATCTGGGGTGAAATTGCCGATCCCCGTCCGTTTATGGAGGCCCCACGTGTTGCTTGAAGATTTTTCAACCCTGAAGTCAAGAACACTGGTTCTGGCGCAGGAAAATATTGACACTGACCAGATCATTCCGGCGCGTTATTTAACCACAACCCTTCGTGCCGGGCTGGGCAAAGCAGCTTTTTATGACTGGCGGTTTGATGAAAATGGCAAGCCGCGCAAAAACAGTCCCTTTAGCGGCCACCATCCCGCTACGCATCAAATCCTGGTGGGCGGCGCAAATTTTGGCTGTGGCTCCTCGCGCGAACATGCGCCCTGGGCACTGACAGATTATGGTTTCAGGGCCATTATCAGCACCGGCATTGCCGATATTTTCAAAAGCAATGCCTTGAAAAACAGCATGATTCCTATTGAACTACCTGCTGAACATCATGATGCGTTACTGGCTAATCCGGGCGCGGAACTGGTAATCGACCTTGAACGCTGTGCCGTTGAATGGCCCGGTCACTGGACGCAGGATTTTGATATTGATCCCTTTGGCCGCCAATGCTTGCTGGATGGTGTTGACCCGCTTGGCTTTTTGCAACAATGCGAGAACGACATCGCCAAATATGAAGCAAAATACCATGAGCTATAAAATTGTGGTCCTGCCCGGTGATGGTATCGGTCCGGAAATCAGCAAAGCCGCTATGAAAATTCTCCAGTGCGTGGTCAAAAAATTTGGATTTTCCATAGAAACGCAATGGCATGATTTTGGCGGTGCCGCCATTGATGCCTGCGGTGAACCTTTACCGGCTTCAACGCTGGCCGCCTGTCAGGGGGCTGATGGCATTTTCTTGGGTGCGGTTGGCGGCCCTAAATGGGGGATGAATACCGTGCGCCCGGAAGCCGGCTTGCTGGCCTTGCGCAAGGCATTGGGCCTGTTTGCCAATTTACGACCGGTTCGGGTGCACCCGGCTTTGGCGGCATATTCTCCCTTAAAGGTGGAACGAATAAAGGATGTGGACATCCTGATCGTGCGCGAGCTGACCGGTGGGTTATATTTTGGTGAGAAAAAGCGCAATGCCGATCAGGCCAGCGATGTGTGCGCCTATTCCCGCTTTGAAATTTTACGGGTTGCCAAGGTGGCTTTTGAGGCTGCGCGGGAACGCAAAAACCATGTAATATCCATCGACAAGGCCAATGTGCTGGAAACCAGCAGGCTATGGCGCGAAACCGTAACCGCGCTACATCAAAAAGAATATGCAGATGTTCAGTTGAGTCATGAACTGGTGGACTCAGCGGCGATGAAACTGATCACTGCACCTGGCCGTTATGATGTGGTGCTCACCGAAAACCTGTTTGGCGATATATTAAGCGATGAATGTTCGGTGCTGGCTGGCTCGATTGGCCTTTTGGGCTCTGCATCACTGGGTAAGGGCAAGACCGGGCTTTATGAGCCAATACACGGGTCCGCCCCGGATATTGCCGGAAAAAATATTGCCAACCCCATCGGCGCTATCGCCAGTGTGGCCATGATGCTGCGCCACAGCCTAGGTGAGCACGAAGCGGCCAATGCCATTGAACAGGCGATTTTTGCGGCACTGGATAATGATCAACTGACCCGCGATCTGGGTGGCCAGCTTGACTGTATGCAAATGACAGAGGCGGTTATGCACAGCTTTAGAGCCTGACTACTTCAGCACTGGTTTTGGCTGCAATAAAGCTGATCCAAAGGGGGTTGTGGTAATGGGATGAGCACGGCATTTTTTTGTTTGCCCTGCCTCTTGCAATTGCACTAACGTGCTTTGAACGTAGATAGAGTTGGTTAGTAAAACAAATGAAATATCGTATTCGGGCTGCGAGTGTATGCCTTCTGTGCGCCTTTGCCATGGTCCTGGTTCCGCCTGTTGTTTTTAACGGTTTTGGATATGGTGAAGCCCAGGCAGGCTCAAAACAAAAAGCCAAAAAAATCAAAGCCCCCCGTAGAAAAAAGAGACCTAGCCTGTCTTTTCGACCAGAGGTTTCGCGCCAGGCCCCCAAGTATAATGGCAAGGTCGGGGTTTTGCAGTTTCGCGACCGGCGAGGGTTCAAATTTTATGGTGGGTCGGATGATTTTTTTGCAGAGCCAACGGTGGAGGCATTAAATTCGGCACTATTTATAGGCACCAAATCCGGGCGGGCTTTTACCCAAGTGGTCAAAGTGCCGGTGCAGCCATCAGTCCGGTTAAGCAGACAAGAGCTTAAAGGCATCGCCAGTCAATACGGGCTTGACTACATTCTGCTCAGTGATTTGACGACGTTTACGCTGTTGCGTGAGAAAATGGCAACCAGGAAAAAGGGCTATGACTTTTCCGTTAAGGTTCGTTTCGGACTGTTTGGCCAACTGATTGACCCTAAAAGCGGGGCTATTCTTTGGGCTGAGCCCGTGGTGCGTGAGATGGGGCAATTGAACATAAAACGTAAAACCAAAGCCGAGGATTATGGTGACAGCGCGGTCGCTGCCGTAAAAGCGGTGATGGCTGATATGTCCATTTCGATCCATACCATCGGTCTGGAGGTCCGCCAATGAAGGTTCTACCCTTATACATAGCCGTTTTTTTATCTGCCCTTACACTGGCCGCGCCCGCGTTGGCCAAGGATAAGTTTCTGAAATCAAAGGGGCAGGAACTGCGCTACCGCGAAGCCTCGGCCTATGCCAACAGCGCTGAAAAGCGTGATATTATGGTCGGTGCGGAATATCTGGGCAAGCGCGAGCAAAAACGCCTGCTGGGCGGGCAGAGCGGCAAATTCCGCGCCCTGGAAGTGGCGATCACCAATAATAGTCGTTTTCGCCTTTATGTGAATGAGATTGATTTAAGGGGATCGGCGCAGAGTGCATCAAAACCCGTAGCTACACTGGACGCCATTGCCAGAGCCACCGGGCCTTCAGGCAGTGGCAACAAAAAAGGGATGCGGCTTTCTATTTTGCGCAATAATTTGATCGATAAAAGTTTACAGGCCAATGTGATCCTGCCCGGTGAAACCATACAGGGCCTGGTATTTATTAATAACAAGGACCGGGGCAATGGTCAGGGTTTACGTATCGATTTGCAAAATCTCAAGCGATTGATTTACCTGGATATTATTGTACCGCTTGACCAGTAAACGCATAAGTTCAACTACGGAATGAAAATGTCATACTTACGCTCTTTATGCCTTGGCGGGACGTTATTAACGCTGGCTTTTGCCGGGCCATTGGCCGCGCAGGAAGTGCTCACGCCGGAACGCCTGAATGCCTTGAAAGGCTTTGCAGACCGGGTGGAGCGTGATCACAAAAACGTAAGCCTGCGCCTGCGTAGCTTGTTTGAGGATGAGGCCGGTATTTTACGAACCAGAGCGCGCACCAAAGCCGATGAGTGGTATCGCAATGGCCTGCCTGATTATGAACAGGGGGAATATCAGAGTTTGATTTCCCGTCTTGCAGTTTTGCACCAGCTGGAGAAACAGGACTATGGCTATATCCATAACCTTGTTCCCATTTTGGGCAAACGCATCGTCACCCTTGATATTGTCTATAAGGGCAAGGCCAAAAAAGATGCGGTGATCTTAGCGACCACCATGCACAATATCGCCAAAGAGGAATTTCGTGATCAGTTGATGGGCAATCTCTATGGCACGTATCTGGCCGCTCTGGCTGAACCAACACCGGCGGCAGCACATGAAAAAATGCTGCAATTTCGGGGTTTCATAGAAAGCATGGCGGCAACAGATCGCGAGGCGATCGAGATGGAAACCCAAAAAATCCAGCGCGAGATGGATTATTTCATGGTATCTCTCATCCCTGGTGTGGGCGAGGCCATGGCGCTGACCGAGGCTTATTACGGCACCAGTGCTTTGGGAGAAAGGCTGACCTGGGTGGATCAGGCGATGGCGCTGGCGGGGGTGGTTGGTGCCGTTGGTGATGTGGCAAGTGTGGTCAAAACCGCCGGTAAATTCCCTGTTAAAGCTGGCAATACCATGAACCTGCTTTCGGGTTACATCGATAATCTGACCCCGGCAGAGCGGGTTTTCATCAATAATAAATACCCCGGCACCGGGGTTAAGGCACTGGAGGATTTAAGCGCCAGGTCCAAGGTTTTGCGCACCCCCACGGGCAATGAAGTTACCAAAGTGGTTGACGGGATTAACCCCAAGGGCATGCACATCGCCCGCCAAGCCATGGCCGAGCAAAACGCTTCACTGGGGAAGTTGGGAAAAGTCGATACGGATGAAATACGGACCCTCAAAGTCAAAGCATATGCCGCCGTAGAGGCTGACACGCCGGGTCTTGATTTTGCCAAACTGGATAATCCGGCCAGTATGACTGATGCAGATTTTAATGATTTGCAAAAGAGCTTTGATCTGGGCGAGACAGAAATGGCGGCAATCCGCAAAAATCCGGCATTGGCAAAGGACAAGATTGAACAATTCACGGGCGTGCCAATTGATGCCCTTAAAGCCAAGGCAGATGTGTTTGAGAAGGGTGAATATGCGGTGATGCGCAATTCCAATGTGGATGGTCTGGCTGCGCTTAAAAACAAGGAAGCGGTGCCAAAACCGCTCTTTATGAAAGGCAAGTCCGGGGTTGGCGGTGCGGTTTATACCGACCAGGAATTCAGCAAACTTTCCAGAGACCTGGATGCGGCCGAAGCGGCTGGCAACACCAAACTGGCCACAGAAATTCGCAAAGACATTGCCAAATCCAGTGCCGATGTGGAATCGATTACCCGTGAAAAGGAACTGGCGGCATTACAACTGGACCTCTCCAAAGCCCATGTTAGCGGTAATGAAGGTGAAGCCCGGCGCCTGAAAAGCCAGATCAATACCATTGAGAGCACCAGACAGGCGGCGACCTCCAACCGGGTGGGTGATAAAACCATTGTCGCGGTTATGGTGGCCGGAGATGATGGAAGACCTGTGCGCTCGGTCATGTTGCGTGATAAAGAAGGTGAACTGTTTGACATAAATACACGGCAATTGGCGACGAATAATGCCAGCATTGTCAAAAATGCCGATGGTACCGATAAAAGCCTGTCGCGGGTAGTCGATAAACGGACCGGTCAGCATTTTGTTGCCGATGCCGATGCCCACATTCTGGGCTTTAAGGGCGGTGGTGCCGATGATTTGCTCAGCGAAGATGAAATTGGCGGCTTTATGACCAATACGGAGAAAAAACGACTGGCAGAAATTGCCAGAGCGCAAACCGCTGCCGATCAGACCCCGATGATGCTGCATGGCGGTCAGGTGCGCTATTACAAAGGTAAACTGCCCATTGATAAAAAGTTTTATGTGATCGAAAAAGACAAAATTCGCATTGTGCGCAATAATGGCGATCAATTACGCAATATTGTTCACCAACACCGTCTTGAGGGCACCGTGGCCCCGGTGGATCCTCGATGGCAATGGGGGGAATGGACTCCGCAAGAGGGGTTCAAGAAATGAGATACACTCTTAAAATTACCGCCCTTGGCCTGTTAATCGCCGTTATGGTCTTGCCCGTTCAGCGATTATTCGCACAAACGCCAGGCGCTGCCGCAGAGGCTGTCCGGATCGAGGCGGAATATGATGCCATTGATGACCGCTTATTTGCCATGCGCAGCTTTATTGATGAAGCGGACGGGGTGGGTGGAACGCTGATTTCACTGGCACGGGCGCTGGAGGAAGCCGATGCCATGGAGGGTAAGCTGGGCAGTTTGCGGGTGCGTTTGAATGCCTTACGTGCTGGTGATGCACAACAAGAAGAGGATGAAAACGATCTGGAAGGGGATAGCGAAAATAAAGAAAATGAGGATGAGGCCTGGGGCAGTTTTCTGGATACATTAAAAAAACCGGATATTGGCAATACCGGACTGGTGGAAACGGGCGGCGCTGATATTTCCTCCATACCCGCGAGCGGTGATGAGGCCGTGACGGAGCCTGACTTTGACGGGGTTCAGCAAGAAGGCGCAGAGGCGCAACCCGTTGCCGGTGATGCCAATGACTGGGATGCACTGGAGGCAGATGCCCAGGCCAACCCTTCTGAATATGAGTATGTGGGTGGCGAAGTTGATCAAACGGGTAGCACTGATAGCCAAGGCGGCGCAGAAAGTGATGATTGGGATAATATCGACGAAATTGATGACCAATTGGTGGGGGTCGATCAAAACCGGATCAACGCCATGCGCGATAAAATGGCGCAACAGGCCGATAATGATAAAAACCGGATTAGCGCAAATGCGCATCAGGAATATTCACAAGTCCAGGCGGAGCGCCGTCGGGCGCGCGAGGAATATCTTCGTCGCCAGGCCCAACAACGGGCGGCGCTGGCCGCATCATTGCAAGCCTTTGCAAACCAGATGAATTCAGAAAATCTACCCGCTTCACCACTGCCGCCCCGTTCCTCATCACCAGTTTCAAGGTCGTCGGGAAGCTCTTCGGGCGGCGGCGGGATGACCAATGCGCAATATCAGCGATTGCTGAAACGGTGCATGGACGCAAAATATGCCAAAGCGCGCAATTCGGGCTTCCCGATAATGGACCCGAACGGCCCGCGAATTGAATGTGATGCTGCAATCAGGAATGGCAGTTCAGGCAATGGTTCTTCTACGGGCAAGGGTCGCTCATCAAGGGGCGGAACCATAACACGTAAAACCACAGCCAATGCAAAGTTGAATACCTGGTATAAGTCTGGTGGTTCAGGGGTGCATACTTTTATTTTTCCCGGCATTCCACCACAAGGAGCAAAATTACGCGTGATGTGGACCATGTATATGGAGCCAGATCGTATAGCTGTTTATTACGATGGGCGTGTTGTTTTCGATAGTGGTGTAGTCAATACTTCATCTTCAAAAACCTTGCCACCATTTTACGGGTCTTCCTTGAAGATTGTTCTGACCGGGAGCAATAATGCGACGAATTGGGAGTATTATCTTGAGCAGGGTTAACGCAGGCGCTCACAAGATACGTCCCTTTGCGCATGCGTGAGTATGTGAATAGATGAGCCTGCCCTGGACCTGATCCTCAGGATGAGGTGAGAGCAAGTATATTAACAGTCTCATGTTGAGGTGGCGCGCAGCGTCCTCGAAACATGGATGGCAACTTGCCACAAATATACCCTGCAAGCGCCCCTGTGGGATAAGTTTCGGCAATCCCCAACCAAACCCTCATTCGTGTCACCCCGAATTTAGTCCGGGGCCTATAGGGCCTATGGATATTCATTATGAATACCGGATCAGGTCCGTGGTAACACAAAAGAGCTTATCCCGTGCATAGACTGACAAGGGTCACACACTACCCCTTAATGACCCTCATGCTATCCATAAAATACCCCTTAATTGACCCAAAACGCGCTTTTATGGACCCTTAAATCAGGCTTATTGCCCCTTAATGACCCTCAGATAAACGGGGATAATTGTGCTTTACACACGCTCCCCCGGTGCAGGCTATAATGGTGCAATTTGGCAATAGGATTACGTCTGTTTGGCCCATTGTCCTTTGGCATCCTGACGCCAGTAGGAAACCGGCGCTTTATTGGTTTTGGCGGTTTTCCATCGTTCCCGTGCCTGGGTGAGGGCATGTTGGTCCCCGCCATCAAATATGGTGATGCAGCGCTCAATGCCGGTTAATTCTGGCATATCGGCACCATGCACCAGTATGATGATCTGTGCCTGATTTTCGTTATTGGCTTCGGTGGTTAGCAAAATCGGTTGCTGGTCAGCGCGTGGCTCGGTGCCAAGGCCATGGGGCAGGAAGCTGTCCGGTGCATAAGTCCACAAATGTCGGTCAAGGCTCAGAAGCGCTTGTGAATCTTTGCTGCGCACAAGCGCTCGCCATTTGCGTTGCAGCACTTTTTCCAGCAGCGGCGGTAATACCGCCTCCAGCGGGGAGCGCTCCAAATGGTAAAACCAATGTTCGGTTTTAGACAAGTCAGCTTTCGCAGGTTTGCGCCACAAAACGATCCATCAGGCGCACACCATAGCCGGTGGCCCATGTGGGTTCGCGTGGATCGTCGGATTTATCTTTCCAGGCGGTGCCGGCAATATCAATATGCGCCCAGGGCGTATCATCGATATAGCGGTGCAGGAATTGCGCCGCCGTTATGGAACCAGCGGCACGACCGCCAATGTTCTTCATATCGGCGATTTTACTGTCGATCAGCTTGTCATAGCCAGCACCCAGCGGCAGACGCCAGACGGTCTCGCCAGAGGCCTTGCCCGCTGTATCCAGCGCCCCGGCAAGGGCATCGTCATTGGAGAAAACGCCGGCATTCTCGTGGCCAAGGGAAATAATGATGGCCCCGGTAAGGGTTGCAAAATCAATGATCTGGCGAGGTTTGAAGCGCAAGCCATACCAAAGCGCATCGACCAGAACCAGGCGGCCCTCGGCATCGGTATTTTGCACTTCAATGGTTTGACCATTGGCCGAAGTAACCACATCACCGGGGCGGGTGGCGGCAGCATCGGGCATGTTTTCAACCAGGCCAATAATGCCGATGACGTTGGCTTTGGCCTTGCGTCCGGCAAGGGCGCGCATGGTGCCCGTTACGGCGGCGGCGCCGCCCATATCGCCCTTCATGTCCCACATGCCGGCACCGGGTTTGAGCGATATGCCACCGGTGTCAAAGCAAACACCCTTGCCAACCAACACCAATGGTGCCGCTTTGCTATCCTTGGCTCCAAACCAGGACATGACTGCCAGTTTGGAGCCAAAGTTCGAGCCCTCCCCGACACTGAGCAGGGCATTCATGCCTAGTTTCTTCATGTCCTTTTCATCAAGGATCTGCACTTCAAGGCCAAATTCTTCCAGGCTTTGGGCACGTTTGGCAAAATTTTCCGGGTGCAGGACATTGGCCGGTTCAGAAACCAGATTGCGGGCAAGCTCCACCCCCTGCGCGGTTTCGTGCAATGGGGCAAACGCGCGTTTGGCGGTGCTGGAATCATCACATATGAACTGAAGGGAGGTGATGGAGGGTTTTTTTTCGTCTTTTAAAGTTGTGCGGTATTTATCAAAGCGATAGGCGGCCAGCAGGGCACCAAAAGCGGCATGAGCAGAGGCGCTGGCATCCAGGCCGCGCATGTCATAGACAAGGGTGTCGGCACCACTGAGTTGCACGGCTTTTAGCGCATGAGCGCCAAACATTTCCCAGCAAAGCGCGTCGGCCTTATCTCGATCACCAGCGCCAACCAGCAGTGCAGATTGCGCCTCAATGCCGGAAGGGGCTTTGATTTCAAGTGTCTGGCCGGGTTTCCCAGAAAATCTGGATCCCTTTTGTGCACGGCTGATTGCGCCTGCGCTGGCCTCATCCAGGGTGTCGGCACCAGCGCTATGACGATTGTCCGTAAAGACGGGAGCCGCTGTGATAGCTTGATATTTGACCGAATCTGTAAACGTAACTTTCATCATTTCTTCACCCTGCAATGTTTTTGAATACTCTAGTGCGAAGCCTAGGACTTTCACGCATAATGGCAAGTATCATTGCGCAGACCTTGTATTGAACACTTTCGGGCAATATCAGCTATAACCATGGCAAATAAAACCAGAGCAAGTCAGGGCCAGTATTGGGGCCAGAATTGGGGTCAGAATTTATGAGAACGCTGCAAAGCTATTTCATTCGTGAAACTTTCCGGCCATTCGTTCTGACGACTACGGTTTTGGCGGTATTGGCATTGCTGACCCAGAGTCTGGTGGCTCTGGATATGATTGTCGATGACCGGGCCAGTTTTCTGTCCTTTCTCAAAATCACTTTATTGGCGCTGCCACAGTTGATCGCCATCATACTGCCTTTCGCATTATTTATTGCGGTGGCCTATGCGGTTCAGCGATTGCACACCGATAATGAATTTATGGTTGCCTTTGCCGGGGGCATGACAAGGTGGGCTGTAATTGCGCCGGTATTACGTATTGCCACGCTCGCGGCGCTGGCCAATCTGTTGATCAATACCTGGGTTCAGCCCCTTGCCTATAAAACCATGCGGGAGGCGATATATGAAGTGCGCTCTGATCTGGCGAGCACGATTGTGCGCCCCGGAGAGTTTGTATCGCCGGCGCTTAATCTAACCATATTTGCCCGCGATGTGAAAAATGGAAATTTAAGCGATGTGATGATTTATGACGGGCGTAATCATGATAAGCCACTGACATATTTTGCAAAATCCGGTATTTTTGTAGAGACAGGCCGTAACCCTGCGTTGGCTTTAACCAATGTAACAAGGGAAGCGCGCAGTGAAAACGGAGCGTTGGAAATTCTGGAATTTACGCAAACCGCCTTTGCGCTTACCGGTGTGATCGAACCCCAGGGCGCGTTAATTTACAAGCGCTCGGATCGGTATCTGGGAGAGCTGTTTCACCCCGACCCTGCCAATTACTGGGATCGCGAAAACGCCAGTGCAATGCTGGCAGAAGCGCATTACCGGCTCTCGGCGCCGCTCTACAATCTGGCATTGGCGCTCATGGCGCTGGCCGCTTTGCTGGGCGGCGATTACAGCCGAATGGGCTATGGCCGGCGTATGATCGTGACGGGCATACTGGCTTTACTGGTGCGTCTGGCCGGGTTTTCAATTCAGGCGGCGGCGGTCAGTGTGCCGATGTTAAATATAATGCAATACGCCTTGCCCGTAAGTATGAGCCTGGTGTGTCTGTGGATTGTATTGAGCACGGCGCGGCTAAAAAAGCCTGTGGGGCGTCTGGTGGCAACATGATCCGTTTGTTATTCAGATATTTATGGCGCGAAATTGCCACCGGCATTGTCATGGCGACTAGCATTATCGGCGCGCTGGTCTTTGTCGTGGACTATGTGGAATTGTCCAGAAATATGGACGGCCAACCCGGCGTGGGTGCCGCACAGATTTTACAACTGACCGTGCTGAAATTACCAGGTATGATCGAGCAGACCTTGCCATTCATTGTTTTGTTTGGGGTTATGTGGGTGATGTTTAGACTGAACCGGCGTAATGAGCTGGTGGCCATGCGCGCCGCCTCCATGTCAGCATGGCAGTTTGCCCTGCCGGCGACTTTGATGGCGCTGGGCCTTGGTGTGCTGGGCACCACGGTGTTGAATCCCCTGGCGGCGCGCACAGCGGCACAGTTTGAACAAAAGCGCATCGCTTTTATGCAAGGTAGCGGGCAAGCGGGCAAGGAAACCGACCATGCCGTCTGGTTTCGCGAAGCGGTAGAGGAAGGCATTGTCGTGATCCGGGCAGGTAGTGTTGTGCCGCAATCGGCGGAACTCTATGATCTCAGCTTTCATTATTACCGCTTGCTTGAGGATGGAACACCCAAGGTTCTACATCGCATTGATGCCCAAAGTGGCAAGCTCAATCCGGGCTTCTGGCAGTTGGAAAACGCCATTGATATGTCGCCAGTAAATGCGCCAAAAATCTATGAAACATTGGCGCTCAATACAAAAATTGCCCCCTCTGCGCTATTGGGAAATTCCGTCAGGGCAGCAAGTTTATCCGTTTATGCCTTGCCAGGCATGATTGCCGAATCAAAAAAAGCAGGTATTGGCACACGGCGCTATCGGATGCAGATGCAGCAATTGCTGTCATTGCCACTTATGTTGGCGGCAATGGCGCTCATCGCCGTATCTTTTTCATTCAAGCTGGTCCGGCTGGGTGGAACTATGCAAATGGCCTTGATTGCCGGGGGAACGGGTTTTGCGCTTTATTTTGCAAGCGATCTGTTGCAAACCCTTGGCGCTACACAGGTTTTGCCGCCAATGGTGGCAATTTGGGCAGCCCCGGTATTTGTATTTTTTGCCGGTTTGGCGCGCATTACCATTCTTGAAGATGGTTAAAATACAGCGATCTGCCATAGACGCCCTTGGGGACTTCGTTTATGAAATCGCCATAGCTGGCTTACCAAAAGCCCATGAATTGCAGATCGTAATTTAAGGCCCCCGGTAAGGTGAATATGACCAGAGTGCAAGCGTTTGGGTTTGGGATTAAAGGAAAGAACAAATTGGCTATGCGTAGTTTTCCATCCCGTTTGAGCACTGTGCTGGCTATGGTTTTGTGCGTAGGCGGTATGGCCGGACCAGTGTCAGCGCAAATCCCTGCCAATGCAGATTCAGAAAATACAAAAAAGCAAGAACCGGTTCTGCTTACCGCCAATGAGTTGATTGATGATGCGCAAAACCAGCGTTATGTGGCTCGCGGGGATGTGGAAGCACATTTTGAAGGCCGGATTCTCAAAGCCGACACGCTTTATTATTACCCCGAAAGCAAACGTATTCACGCGGTTGGTTCGGTTGTTGTCGTGGACAAGGATGGAACCGTTGAATTTGCCGATGAGATGGAGCTAAGTGATGATCTAAGCTCCGCTGTGGCTTTGGCTTTCTTTGCCCGCTTGCAAAATAATGCCACCATCGGCGCGACCCAGGCCACCCACTCTAAGGATGGCAAACGCAATACCCTGAGCAAGGCTTTCTATACCGCTTGTAAAGCGTGCGCCGGCAAAGATGGAAAAGGGTCACATAAACCGACCTGGCGCTTGCGCGCCCGTAAAGTCGTGCAAGATCAAAACACCAAAATGATCAATTACCGCGATGCGGTTCTGGAGATAAAAGGCATACCGGTATTCTATTCGCCGATATTTTCTCACCCCGATCCAGAAGCTGGTCGTCGTTCCGGCTTGCTGTTTCCGCAGGTGCGCCAATCTGGCAAATACGGGTTTTCCTATGAACAGCCTTATTATAAGGTGCTGGGGCCTTATGCCGATGCAACCATTACCCCGCGTTTTTTTACCAAGGTCAACCCTTTGATAACCGGCGAGTTTCGCCGTAATTTTAGCGCAGGCCAGATCCGGGCCAGTGGCAGCGTTACTTATGAGCAGGATTTTGATGGCCGGGGGGTTCAGTTTGGAAAAAATGAAGTGCGCGGGCATATTTTCGCCGAAGGTAAATTCAAACTCTCTGAGAAGTGGGATTGGGGTTTTGGGGCTGCTGCAGTCAGCGATGATCTGTATTTGCGCCGTTATGATTTACAGGGCGAAACTGATACCCGTGGCATTTATCGCACCAATTCCCTGCGCCTGAACAATCAGGTTTATACGCAAGGTCAAGGTCAGCAATTCTTTGTCCAGGGCGGTTTTATTCGCTTTCAGGGCTTGCGGGCCGGGGATGTGGATGACCAATTCCCCATTGTGGGACCGTTGATCGATCTTCGCCGCCATGCCAAAGACCCGATTTTTGATGGCAAAGTGATGTTGCGGGCCAATACGGCAACTTTAACCCGCATTGATGGCACAGATAGCCGCCGGGCATCATTGTCATTGGACTGGTCCAAAAGACTGGTCTCAAAGTCTGGCATGATCCTGCGCCCGTTTGCGCAAGGCAGAACTGATCTGTACCAGGTTCACAATCAGGATTTTATTGCTAATCTTGGCACCAGCAATCAATCTGTGGCTCGTGCGCTTGGCGTGGTTGGCGCGGATTTTCGCTGGCCGTTTTTCAAGCCAGGCCGCAATATTAGCTGGACGATTGAACCCTTGGTGCAGATTGCGGCCAGTCCGAATGGCGACGGAGCAGGGCAATACACCAGCTTTACAACCGATGCGAATGGTAATGTGGTAGCAACGCCCCAGTCCATTATCCCCAATGAGGACAGCATTGCGGTGGAATTTGATGGGGCCAGCCTGTTTTCTTCTAATCGTTTTTCTGGATTTGACCGCTGGGAAGGCGGCTTGCGTGCCAATATTGGTGGGCGCATTTCCGGGCGGTGGGGCAAGGAAGGCGAGTTTTCGCTATTGGCGGGGCAGGTCATTCGCTCCCGTGTGAATACTGATTTTACGCTGGCGTCGGGCCTGCGTGGCAAGTCATCAGATTATGTGAGCACACTGTCGTTCTCGCCAAGCTCGGTGCTGGATTTTCGCGCTCATGCCCGCTTTGATAAAAATGATTTTACCGTCAAACGCATAGAAACCGATTTGAGGGTCAATTTGCAACGAGATCAATTGGGGCCACTTGGCAAGGTTTTACATGGGTTTAGCGCATCGGTGGGTTATCTGAATTTTGATGATGCCATTGCATCGGGGCGCCCCAAAGAAGAAATTCGTGGTCGTGCCATGGTTGGGCTTACCAAGCACTGGTCGGTTATGGGCGGGGCGACCCGCGATCTGGCGGCCAAGCGGGCCACCGGCATCAATTTTGGTCTGATGTATAAGGATGATTGCTCAAGCCTTGAAATCACCTATCGTAATAACAACACCTCAGATAGAACGCTAACGCCCAATGCTTCTATTGGCATCCGCTTTACGCTGGTTACTCTTGGTTCATTTGGCTCGCGCTAACGGGTGCAGCATAAGCGATTGCACTGCACAGACTTTGCAGTATGTTAGCCTAAATTTTGCCCATTTTTCTGGCTAGAAAATCACCATGATCGTGAACAAAAATCTTTTCCTTATACTTATTCCAGCGCTCATATTGGGTGTCGTGTCAGGTCGGTCTGTCGCACAGGTAGCTGAAGGCGTGGCCGCGATCGTCAATGATGAAGTTATATCCACTTACGATGTGCGTCAGCGCATGCGCATGATCATTTCCTCGGCCGGGATCCAGCCGGACGAAAAAACCCTGGCCCGTGTCCAGCAGCAGGCATTGCGTGGCCTGATTGATGAACGCCTGCAACTTCAGGAAGCCCAGAAGTTTGAAATCAAGGTTGACCAATCAGAAATCGATCAGGCCATTGGCCGCATCGCCCGTCAGAATAATGTGACGATGGAAGATGTTAAAAACGATTTGCGCAAAGCCGGGATTTCGCCAATAACGCTGGAAAGCCAGATACGCTCTGAAATCGCCTGGCAGATTTTGATTAACGGGAAATATGGCCCGCGCGTGAAGGTCAGTAATAACCAGATTGCAGAATCAAAATCGCGTATGGAAGCGGCTCTGACCAAGCCGCAATACATGATATCCGAAGTGCTGCTGGAATCACCTTCACCAGAGCAAGATCCCGTGATTTATCAGGGGGCACTCTCATTAATCCAGCAAATACGTGATGGCGCACCGTTTCAGGCGGTGGCACAACAGTTTTCCTCCGCGCCTTCGGCGGTGCAGGGCGGCGATGTAGGCTGGGTACACAAGAATGACCTTCCAGAGGAAATCAAGAGTGTTCTTGACCTGATGCAGGTCGGCACTATTTCCAGCCCGATCAAAGTGCCCGGCGGCTATTACATTATTGCCTTACGTGATAAAAAAGATGGCGGCGCACCGATGGTGGTCAACTTCCGTCAGGTCATGGCTCCCACTGGTAAAGAAGAAGAGTTACAGGCGTTTATGGCCAATACAAAATCCTGTGATGCAACAGAAGGGATCAAAGAGAGCATTGAAGGTTCGTTTTCCAATGTTTTTGACAAGGTGGCATTAAGTGATCTGGCACCGGCGGTTCGCAATGTGTTGGATAATCTGCAACCGGGGCAGGCTTCCCAACCGATTTCCAGCCCGCAAGGCGCCATCATGTTTATGGTCTGTGACAAACACTATGCCGAAGGGGCCGGGATTCCCAATGATGAGCAGATCGCCGATCAGCTAATCAATACGCGCCTTGCCATGTTGTCCCGACGTTATTTGCGTGACTTGCGACGGGATTCAACGGTTGAAATCCATAAATAATTCACACACCCGGCCCATAGCACTGACGCTGGGGGATCCCTCTGGTGTTGGGCCGGAAATCACGGCGCAGGCCTGGGCGGAATTGCGCGATAAAAACCTGCCGTTTTTTCTGATCGGTGATCCAGAGCTGGCCCGTCAGCATGCGATTTTACAAAGATTACCCGAACCTGTGTGCATTGATGAACCACGAGACGCGACCCGCGTCATGACAGATGCCCTGCCGGTATTGCCTTTGCCGTTGCCTGCGCCGGTGAAGGCAGGCAAACCGGATCAGCGCAATGCAAAGGCAGTCATCACCTCGATTGAACTGGCCGTGAAAACCGTCTCTTCTGGACAAGCCAGCGCGCTGGTCACAAACCCGATTGCCAAAGCGGTGCTGTATAAGGCGGGGTTTAAGCACCCTGGCCACACGGAGTTTCTGGGGGCGTTAGCCAGACAGAATAGTGATTGGCCAGAGCCACACGGCCCGGTAATGATGCTTGGGGCCAGTGGCCTTCGTGTGGCGCTGGTGACGGTGCATATTCCTTTATCGCAAGTGGCATCTACCATTTCACGCGAGAATATTATGAAAGTCGCCCAAGTGCTTGATCATGCCTTGCAGCAGGATTTTGGCATTGCAAAACCACGCATCGTCCTTTGTGGCCTTAACCCCCATGCCGGTGAAGAGGGGGCCATGGGTGATGAAGAGGTGCGTATCATCAACCCGGCAGCAAAAAACTTACGCCGCCTGGGGGTGAATATCACCAATGCACAGGCTTCTGATGCCTTGTTTCGTGAAGAGGCACGAAACGACTATGATGCCGTGCTGGCACTTTATCATGATCAGGGTTTGATCCCGGTTAAAACGCTGGATTTTCACGGTGGTATCAATACTACATTGGGCCTGCCGTTTATCCGGGTATCGCCAGATCATGGCACGGGGTTTTCTATAGCAGGGCAGGGCAAGGCCCGCGCCGATAGCCTGTTGGCCGCGATTAAAGCTGCTCATTCCATGAGTGCCTGCAGGAAGTCTTATGGGCGCTCTTGAAGCATTACCGCCCATAGGGGCGCATCTGGACCGCTTTGCATTGCGGGCGAATAAGTCACTTGGCCAGCATTTTTTATTTGATCTGAATTTAACCCGTAAAATTGTTCGTGCTGCTGCCATTGGACCTGATGACCTGGTGGTGGAAATCGGGCCGGGACCTGGCGGTCTGACCCGTGCTTTACTGGAAAGCGGGGCCAGGGTGATTGCCATTGACAAGGACCAGCGATTCTCGCCAATTCTGAACGATATCAGCGCCGCCAGTGATGGGGCTTTGCAAGTGCGTTATGAAGATGCCCTGCGCACCGATATGCAACAATTTGCAACGGGCGAGAACACGTATAAAATCGTATCCAACCTGCCGTATAATGTGGGCACACAATTACTGGTGCAGTGGTTGATGGCTGACCCGGTTTTGTGGTCATCGATGACCTTGATGTTCCAAAAAGAAGTGGCCGAGCGGGTAGTGGCAGAACCCGGCAGTTCTGCCTATGGCCGCCTTGCGGTATTATGCGCGGCCATTGCCGATACGCATCTGATGTTCAATGTTCCAGCCAGTGCTTTTTCCCCACCGCCTAAAGTAGAATCGGCGGTCGTGCATATTACCCCCAAAGCCAAAGATAACCGATTTTGCGATCTGGCAGGCTTGGGGCAGGTAACGCGCGCAGCTTTCGGGCAAAGACGCAAAATGCTCCGCGCCAGTCTCAAGCCAATGATCAAATCCACAACCTTATCGGTTGCGGATTGGCTTGGCGCCGCCAATATTGATCCCACGGCACGACCAGAGACCTTAACGCCAGAGGAATTTATCTGCCTCACCCGCCTCTGGAAAAGTGCAATAACAAAATAATGCAATAAAAACAATAAGAAAAGCCGCATAATACGAATGCGCATTATTTTGCATTGACAACATTTAGATAATTAGCTAAATATCAATTTATGAACAAGGTATTCAAAGCCCTTTCGGACCCGACAAGACGGCAGGTGTTGCAACTATTGCGCGACAAACCGATGAATGCCGGTGAACTGGCAGAACATTTTTCGGTCTCTAAACCAACCATGTCTGCCCATTTTACTGTGCTTCGAGAAGCCAATCTGGTGGATGCCAGCAAGGTGGGCAAATCGGTCATTTATCGCCTGAAGCTCTCCGTATTGGAAGATGCCTTGCTTGCCTTTACCGGGGCCATCGGGCTGGAGTTGAATACGGAAAAAAATACAACCTCGCAAAGGGACACACCATGATTAGCTCAAAATTATCTTCTTCATTTTCCTTATTTATTGTTCTGGGCGTTATCTTGTTGGGTGCCTGGATGTGGATATTAGAGCCCGCGCACAGCCTGCGCTGGGCAATCGGCATCGCTTTTCTGCCAGTGGCCTGGATGGGGATTACGTTCCTGCAGCGCTTTTCGGCCTGTCGGCGGGTTATAGAAGGTGGTCATAATGCGCTGATGGGCGGTATCATCCTGGGGGGGGTAATGCTTGCCGGGTCTTATGCACTAAAAATTGCCCAGCATTATACATTGATTGAAGACAGTTCATCAGATCGCCTTGTGGCCGTGTTGATTGGTGCCTTTATGGTCATTATTGGCAATGCGCTGCCCAAAAAGCTGGAACCACTTGACGCGACAAAGTGTGTGCAAGGCAAGGAGCAAAAATTCAAGCGATTCGCAGGCTGGATGTTTATTATCTCCGGGTTTGGGTATGCACTGGCCTGGCTGGTGCTGCCTGAAAGCCTGGCAGACAAACTGGCTTTGCCTATTCTGGCAGCTCCAATACTGATCGTCATGTTTCGTTTCTTTTTTCAATCGCTGGGTAAGTCTCAGGACTGATTTCTGATCTGTATCCTCACAAAAAATTCATGTCTATGGCCTGTTTCCACGCACCACTTTGAGGCATACTCTGCGTGAGAAACAGGGACTGGGTAAATGGCTTTTGTTCAACAAGACGAACCCTTTGACGATTTGCGCACATTGATTGCCAATTGTCCGGCGGCTGATGAAGATGCAAGGGCCAGAGCATTATTGCGTCAGGAGCAGATCGCCTTGCCAGCGGGCGAGCTTGGGCGACTGGCCGATCTTGCGGTTTGGATGGCCAGTTGGCAAAGCGGCGATGCCCCCCATATTGACCGGCCAATGGTTGCGGTGTTTTCTTCTGCTCATCAGATCACTGACCAGGGGGTGTCGCGTTATGGCATGGGTCATGCCCGTGAAATGACGGATCAGGTTTTGGCTGGTACCGGCGCTGTAAACCAGATTGCCAAGGCTGCCGGTGCAGGACTGAAAGTCTTTGAACTGGCTCTGGAGGAGCCAACGCCAGACATTACCAAAGGGGCGGCGCTTAGTGAACGTGACTGTGCCTCAACTATGGCCTACGCCATGCAGGTATTGGAAGAACAACCGGATGTTCTTTGCATCGGGGTTGTCGGTGCCGGGGCAACCACGGCGGCCGGGGCTATGGCATTGGCTCTCTTTGGTGGCACACCGGCTTTTTGGGCGGTTGCTGGCTCAGCTGTTGATGATGCAGAAATGCTAACGGCTAAGGCCAAAGTCATAGGGGCGGCGGTGGACTTTCATACCGGTAACCTTGATGACCCACTGGAAGTTTTGCGCCGTCTTGGCGGCCGCGATATTGCCGGCGCCGCCGGGGCCATACTGGCCGCTCGGCATCAGGGGGTGCCGGTGATCCTGGACGGGTTTGTTACCTGCGCCGCTGCGGCGGTGTTACACCGTATAGACAAGACCTCTGTAGACCATTGTGTGGCAGGCTCTGTTACCCCGCGCGATTCACATCATGCCATCCTGGACCGGCTTGGCAAACGGCCAATACTGGATTTAGGGCTGGGTCTTGGCGATGGTTCTGGCGCGGCATTGGCCATCAATATTTTACGCGCGGCTGTGGTTTGCCATAATGATTTAGGGCGCGCATAGGGGCGCAGTGCCATGCAAATCTGTTGACTGGCCAGACAGCATTATGCCTTGTGTGAACCGGCCAGACCGCTTTTTTATTCTTGTCATGTTCCAAAACTCTGGAGACGATTTTCATGAAACTATATACCGCTGCTTTCGCCCCAAACCCTGAACGGGTGCGCATGTTCCTCAATGAAAAAGGAATAAGCGATATTGAAATGGTTGAAATGAACATCATGGAAAGGGAGCACAAGGCCAAAGACTATCGCGCGGTCAGTCCGTTTGCCCAAATTCCGGCGTTGGAGCTGGGCGACGGGCGGGTATTGACGGAAAGTCGCGCAATTTGCCGTTATCTGGAGGGGTTGTATCCGGAACCAAACCTGTTTGGAAAAACCGGAGAGGAAACGGCATTTATCGAAATGTGGGACCGGCGTATGGAATTTATGTTTTTGCTGCCATTGGCCTGGTGGATACGTCATGGCCATCCGGCCTTTACCGTTATTGAACAACAAATTGCCGAACTGGCACCCAGAGGCGAGAAAACCTTCCGGTATTTTGCTAAATGGCTTGATGGAGAACTGGCAGATCGGGATTTTGTGGCCGGGGATCGTTTTACCATTGCCGACATTACGGCTTTTGCCTCGGTTGGGTTTGCCCGCGTGGCCAAATGGAAGCCGGATGCGGACGCATTACCACACCTGACGGCCTGGCGCGCGCGTATGCTGGAACGGCCATGTGGTCAAAAGTGATAGAAACGCCGCTATCCAAAGGGTGCGTCTATAGAAGGGGAAAGGGCGCTAAATAGCTTTGGCCCTTCTTCGGTCATGTGCAGGCAATCTTCCAAGCGTATGCCAAATTCACCAAAGATATAAATCCCCGGCTCATCGGAAAAACACATGCCGGGGGCCAGTGGTGTGGCTTCACCATGGACAAAGTTAACCGGCTCGTGGCCATCCAGACCAATGCCATGGCCAAGGCGGTGGGAAAGACCGGGGGTTTTGTATCCTGGCCCATAGCCTTCCTGTTCATAAAACGCGCGCACTACATCATCGATTTTTCCAGCCGGGGTGCCAATTTCCATGGTTTCCAGTGCCAGCTCCTGTCCGGCCTTGACCGTATTCCACACTTTACGCTGTTTGCGGTTTGGCTCCCCAAAAACAAAAGTCCGTGAAATATCCGATTCATAATCATGCACCGAGCAACCGCAATCCATCAGCACCACTTCGCCTTCACGCACCTCCTGCGGTTTGCCGGAACCATGGGGGTAGGCACTGGCCTCGCCCAGCAATATGAGTGAAAATTGAACATCGCCACCCAGGGCGGTGGTGGCTTGGTTCATCATTGTGGCAATGTCCTGGCGGGACTGTCCGGCTTCTATACGCGGGTATACCGACCGATAGGCCGCCATGGTTATGTCGCTGGCGGTTTGCATGAGGGCCAGCTCGGCCGGGGATTTATACATTCGTACCCCGCGCGTAACGGACGCGCCATTGATAACTTCAAACGCCGGCGCCGCCTTTTTAATCCCGTCAACAATAAAGTAGCGCACGGTTTCTTCTATGGCGAGTGTGCCACCCGTAAGGCCCCGGTCCTTGAGAACGCCATCGACCAGCGCAAACGGGTTTTCGTGCTCATTCCAGGGGCGCACATCATCGCCAAAACTCATGCTTTCACGAATGGAGGGTTCCTCAAAAAAGGGTGTGATAACGGCAATGTCGCCTTTTGCCGGGATGACCGCACCGGTAAAGCGCTCCGATCGCCACCAGCGTATACCGGTAAAATAAACCAGTGCTGATCCGGCTTCCAGCACCAGGGCAGATACGCCTTGCTGCTGCATCAGTTTTTGTGCTTTGGCAATGCGCGTAAGGCGTTCTTCTACGCTGATCGGCTTGGCATTTTTGGTAAGGTTGGGAAAAGACGGCATGCTGGCGGCCGGTTCTGGTGACTTGCCACTACAGGCGCTAATGAGGCCCGTTGTGCCAGCCAAAGCCAGTAATTCGCGTTTGCTGATCTTCATGGCTCTAATCCTCTTTGCCTGGCGCTATACGGCTACGCACCCAATCCAGTAAAGTGTTATTGTGCAGCATCTCTGCGTAGGCGTTATCCATGAACCGATCAAGGGAGGGAGGGTCCGCCAGTAAATCCATACGGGTGCGAAATTCAGCTTCCGGGTCCAGTTTCTTGACAATTTTGGCAGGATTACCCGCAACCACCACATTAGGCGGCACATCACGCGTTACCACGGTGCGGGCCCCCACAATGCTATTTTTTCCGATGGTAACGCCCTTGCCGACAAAGACACCGTCTCCCAGCCAAACATTTTGTGCCAACTCAACCGGTTTGGCGTTGGTGTCTATGCTGGTGCGGTCATATAGCCCATGCCAGTCACAATCACTTATGGTCGCGTCACGGGCCAGCATACAGCCATCACCAATAGTGATTTTCCGGGCGGCAAGAATACGTGTTCCACCGGTAAGCAATACACAATCGCCTAATTTGATTTGCCCTTTTTTTTCCGGGGTGGCCCACACGGTCAAGCGCACGGGGGCATCTGACGAGGCAATCACATGCAGCGCTTTACCGGCGGTAATGCCTGCACCAAAAAGGTGCAAATGACGCGCGCCGATAAATTTGGCGTATGGGCCAAGCCGGTCAAAGCGCGGCGCAAGGAATCTTTTGGCCCACCATGCCCAGAATTGGTTTTGGGCATCATAAAGCCATTTGGGACGGGCATCGCGGCGCATAGTCTCTCCAGTTTTGTTCACCGTGCCCTGTGGCCATAATGAAATCAATGTGTCCACGGTATGAAATGCCTTGCGCACAAGAGGCGGAATGTCGCACTTGCACCTTGTAGTTGATTAACCATCTTCCTGTCCGAGAACACAAACTGCGTTTTTCGCAGTATTTCAAACAAAACAGGAGACTAAGATGCAAAAGATATTACTGACGACCGCTTTATGTGGTGCACTGGCTTTCAGCCTTTTCCCAACAGATATAGCCGCTGCGCAGGATCAAAACACCCAAACGCCGGTTGTCAAAACCACTCAATCGCCGGATCAAGCCGTGCAACAAGTCAGCGATGCGGTACAAGCCAAGATTGTGCAAAGTGCTGTGGAGGCGCTGACGCAAACGGGTGCAGCGTTAAAAGCCTTGCAGGATAAAGATACCGATAAAGCGCTGGAAGCGCTGGCCGGGGCCATTGGCAAGTTGGAATTGGTGACGAGTGCTGATCCAGACCTGAGTTTGGTGCCTGTCGATGTCAATGAGCGCCTTTATGACCTCTATGCGGATGCAAAAATTGTCGATGCCGTGCGTGAGGATGCCATAAAATTCCTGCGTGAAGGCAATGTCCCCGCGGCCCGACAATTACTTTCCAATTTAGCGAGTGAATTGGTGGTCGAAACCACTTCTATACCGCTGGGATTCTATCCTGATTCCCTTAAACAAGTAGTGCAACTTGTTCGGGATAATAAAGTTGATGAAGCCGTAACCGCCTTAAAAGCAACTCTGGATACGCTGGTCGTAAACACAGTGGCAATACCGCTGCCGACTATACGTGCTGGAATCGCGGTAGATGCGGCCCGCGAACTTGCAGATAGCGATCAGAAATTGAGTGACGAGCAAATTGGTCAAGTTAATGCGTTACTGGATGAAGCACGTGACCAGTTACGACTGAGTGTAGCACTGGGATACGCTGAACGTGGCTCGCTAAAACCGCTGCATCAGGATATTGAACAGGTTCGCAGACTGGTGAAAACGGGTAAGAAGGGTGAACTTTCTTTCAAACACCTTCTGAAAAACCTCAAAGACAAGTCAGACAAGAATAAGGATGAAGTGAATAAAGCATCCAAATAATCAGCAATAACATAAATGAACAGAGAAGGCATCGGATAATCCGGTGCCTTCTTTTTCTGCAAATTGTATCTTTTATGCGCTGTTAACCATGCTCCTCAATAGAGCCGTTACGACTTTGGTATAGTCAGGTGTATATGAGAAGCGCAGCGAAAAAAAAAGCCAACCCGTTTTCGGGTTTATGGGGAAAGTCAAAACCAGTCCCACAGAAAAGCGCTGCACCCAGATCAAAAGAGGTGCCAATAAGGGCACAAAGCCCCACGGATCGGGCCATGCAGCGTTTTGCGGGCCCGGCTCATCTGGTTGCTGCGGATCTGCTTTGGGGGCCGAACCGAATATGGCCGCGCGATAAGGCCAGTGAGCACACCCTGCCCTGGCAAACGGCTGAAGGAGGGCACATAGGTATTTTGGGGGCTGGCCTTGGGGCCTGGGGGTGCACGGTAAAACAGTTGGCACCGACAGCAAACATCACTGAGTTTGACTGGCGTTCTGATGTTGCGCGTTGGCGTATTGAACGTGAGCCCAATCAGGAAGTGGCCGTAGATGGTATTACATTTCACGAAATCAACCCTGGGGCTTTGCTGCCACCGCCCGCCAGGTGCAATTGTATTTTAGGGGTGGAGCCGATTTTTGTGCAAACCGGTTCATCAATGCTGAATTGGGCAAGACTGGCTTTGGCATCAGGGGGGACCATGGTTTTGGAAGAAATCGCCATCGATAATGCCTCCATGGTCGAGCGAGAAGCGCAAAGCCGCATGATGGTACGAACCAGTGATGGCGCTCAATGGCTAAGACTGGATGAGCAAAAAGGCATGATCCGCCGAAACGGATTTTTACTTGGTAAAGTAAGGGAACGCACTGGCGCGCATTTGAGGGCATTACAACAAACTATGGACCTGGCAATGCAACGCTTGGAGCCGCTAAATGAAGCAATAAAACATGCGCCATCATTAAAAAATGTGGCGGATCATTTCAATTGTGAACTTAATGCAGCAAAAAATCGCCTCAAGGCACTTGAGCAAGGCGCGTTAGCAGTCTATCGAATAGAAGTCATCAAGCCCCGCGCTGAAGAGCTGATTTAATCTCCACACAGCGACCGGGGTATTACGCCGCCTGGCGGCCCCTGTTGAGAGAGTTAAGTCTATGAGCGTTTTTGATAATGCTGCGTTTCGGCACCATAATTCGGTTCATTTTTTTTCTGATGAGGAAACCGGACTACAGGCCATTATAGCCATTCATTCTACCGTATTAGGGCCGGCTCTGGGCGGTTGCCGCCTTGTCAGTTATGCCAACTCCGATGAAGCGTTGCAGGATGTGCTGCGTTTGTCCAGGGGCATGAGTTTCAAGAACTCTCTGGCCGGTCTGGAGTTGGGTGGCGGTAAATCCGTTATTATTCCTCCCAAGAGCTGGGGTGGTGATCCTGGTTTTCAGGGCGAGGGCCGGGCTGCCTTGTTTCGCGCTTTTGGCCGTGCTGTTCAGTCGCTGGGCGGGCGTTATATCACCGCTGAAGACATGAATGTTAGCGTTGAAGATGCACAGAATATGGCGCTTGAAACCGATCATGTGGTTGGTCTGGATGTGAGCCAGGGCGGCATGGGCGACCCATCACCGCTAACCGCAGAGGGGGTCTTCCTTGGGATGCGGGCCTGTGTACGCCGGGCATTTAACACCGACAATATGGAGGGCCTTAGCGTTGCTGTGCAGGGGCTTGGTAAAGTGGGCTGGCGTGTGTGCGAATCTCTGCATGCCGCAGGGGCGCAGCTGATCGTTGCCGACATTATGCCCGAAACCACGGCGCGCGCGGCGCGGCTGTTTAATGCCAAAATTGTTGATACTGATTCCATTGTCACGCACGAAGCCGATGTGTTTGCGCCTTGCGCTCGTGGCTCGGTGATTAATGATGAAACGGTTAATGCGCTGCACGTAAAAGTAGTTGCCGGATCTGCCAATAACCAGCTCAGTCGTGGTGAATTGGGCAAGACATTGATGGAGCGCGGTATAATTTACGCGCCTGACTATGTGATCAACGCGGGCGGGGTGATTAACATTGCCCCCGAAGCCAAAGGGCAGGTCAACCATGAATGGGTAAATAATAAAATCAAGTCTCTGGAAGATACGGTTGGCGAGATTATCGATACCTCATTACGTGAAAAACGACCCACTAATGAAGTTGCTGATGAGATAGCTACGCGGCGCATTTTGGATGCCCGTGATGCAGGCAAAGCCTGGCAGCCGGCTTTTCTCAAAAAACCGGCATTACGCCAAAGCGCATAAAATATTGTTTGGGCGGGACTGTCCTCAAGCAGCGAGCTTTAGCGTCGCGGTAGCACAAGAAAAATGGTGGGCGATACTGGGATTGAACCAGTGACCTCCTCGGTGTGAACGAGGCGCTCTCCCGCTGAGCTAATCGCCCTGAAATGGAGGGCTTGCGTATCCATTTGAGGTCGCGTCTATAAAGGCCGCGTGTTGTTCAAGTCAAGCAGTGAGCTGTTCAATCAATCAGGCAGCGGACACACATAACCGCGCGGCCCAGGATCGGTGGTGTTTCGGATGGGAAAAAGGTTTCAAAACGGCCGGGATCACCAGCCGGTTCAAAGCGTTCCGGTTCATCCCGCCAGCGGCGAACCAGTATTTTGCCTTCCCACAAAAAAAGATAAAAGGCACCATCGTGCATAACCCCAATATCCTGATCAAAAATGATGGTGGTTGGGATGGGGAAGGCGCGGCTTACAGCCGGGTCTTCACAATCAAGGGCAAACGGTGCCTTGGCGCGAACTGAAGCGGCCAGGTGACGAATAGGGGCACAATCCGTTACCAACTTCTCAGCCGTATAATGTTCTGGCCATACAAAAACCGGGATATGCAGGATTGGAGTGGCGAAATAGCCCATATCCGAAGCCATGGTGTCAGAAGTGGCATTCCCATTGCCATTCATATGTCCTTCCAGCAGCCAAATTCTTTCGACTTCCAAAGCTGAGGTGAGGCGATCCAGCGCAGCTTCGCGCGGGCTGTGACTGCCGTTTTCCCAGTTTGCCACTGTGGGCTGGCTAACTCTGGCCGCTTTGGCCAGATGGGCCTGACTCCAGCGACGCTGAATTCTGGCTTCGCGGATACGTTGTCCTATCTGTGTCATATTCCCCCCTTGGGTATAGTCATAACTTATAAAAAAATATTTGTAAAACTAATAGCGTGTGAATTTGCTGATAATATGCAGTTAGAAGGCAAAAATTGCTAAATTGTATGATAAATTGGAAAATAAATCGTATTATCGCTTAATATTAGACGCGTTGATCAAAATAATCGTTATTTTTTTGCGAAAATTTAATGTTTTGCCCTTGACCCGGAAGATTTATAGGCTAAATTTATAAATGAAAATAACAGCTATGCGGGTGCTGTCCCGTAGATGAGGAGTTAAGATAATGTCAGGTGATTATTGCACGGACGATGGTGCGCGCCGGATCAAGTCCAAGATTGAAGAATACTGGCGTGACCGCGGCTATGATGTAGAAGTTGCGCTGGTTGGCGCAAGTTTTGTGGCGGCCATGCGTTCCGCCCGCACGGATGTGCGTTCCAACATGGTCAATGGGTTGCCGCGCCGCAGGGCCGCCTAACCCATATTGATCGACCGTATTTTACGGACGTAAATATGTTTACATGCAAAAGCCCCGGCAATTCCGGGGCTTTTGGTGCTGGGCAAAGCAAAATCATGAGTTGCGGCTCAGGATTTTTGTAAACCTCAACCTATTTATTGCCCAAAATCGTGTATTCACCACCTTTTTCCAGCGCCCGCTGGTAAGCGGGGCGTTCATGTATGCGTTTGAGAAAGGCTTTCAGGTGCTTGCGTTGCTTCCCCAGATCAGCGCGTCCGGCAATGGCCTCCAGCGGAAAGCTCATCATAATATCTGCCCCGGTCATGTCTTCACCAACAAACCAGGTGTTTTTGCCAAGTTCAGCTTCCATATAGTCCAAATGATTATTGATTTGCGGCATGACAAAATCCTTGAGGGCACCTTTTGCAATGCCTTTTGCCACCGGGCGCACAAAAAATGGCATCGGTTTGGTGGGCAACACATCAAACACAAGTTTCAACAAAAGCGGTGACATTGCAGAACCTTCGCCATAATGCAGCCAGTAGCGGTAACGTAAATATTCTTTGGTGCCGGGCTTCGGTCGCAACTGTGTCGTTTTATCGGTAAGGTATTCGATGATCGCCCCGGTCTCGGCAATCACTTCCCCATCATCGGTAATAACCGGCGATTTTCCCAAAGGGTGCACCGCTTTTAATTCTGGCGGGGCCAGCATGGTATTTGGGTCGCGTTTATAGTGCTTAATTTCGTATTCAAGCCCTAATTCCTCAAGCATCCACAAGATACGTTGCGAGCGTGAATTATCCAGATGGTGGACAATGACCATGATTTTTCCTTAAATCTAAGGCGTTAGATTAAAAGTATGAAAAACGGCTTCCGGCACCTGGGAAAAATTATCCAGAACCATATCGCCCCCTAATTCATGCGCCGGTGTATCAGTATACCCATGGCTCATCAACAAAATGGGCACTTTGGCCGCGCGTGCGCTTTGCATATCTGCACGGCTATCGCCTATCATGAGTGCCTTGTTTACAGGCGATGGGGCAATGGCTGCCAGAACGTGAGCGGCATCCGGTTTTTTTGCAGATACATTTTCCGGGCAGTATATGCCATCAAAGTATTTTTTCAAATCAAGGGCATGTAGAAGATTCAAGGTCAGGTTCTCTGACTTGTTGGTGCAGATACTAAGCCGGGCACCAGCGTTATTCAGTGTTTCAAGACAGGTGATGGCCCCGGCAAACACCTGGCTTTTATTGGTTATATTGGCATAATAATACTCAAGAAAGACGGCCAGACGGGCGTCAATCTCCGCTTCACCGGGCTCAATGCCGTTTGTTTCAAAAGCCCGCTTGATTAATGCACGCGCCCCTTGCCCAATGAGATTGCGCACCTGTGAGATGTCAACGTCACCAATGCCGCTGCCCTGCATAGAGACATTTAATGCCAGTACGAGATCGGGTGCGGTATCGACCAGGGTGCCATCCAGGTCAAAGGCTAGGGTGTAACCACTAAGCGGCATTTATATTTCCTGTTCGGCAATGAGATGACGAGAACCCGCAGGCGCGCTACATAGACATTGATGTAACGATTCTGCAGGGGAAACCAATGCCTCAATTGCGCGGTGCTGTCATCCTGGCGGCTGGCCATGGAACACGAATGAAAACCACTTTGCCCAAAGTGCTGCACCCGGTGGGTGGGCGCAGCATGTTGTCATGGGCGGTGGCACTGGCGCGGGAGGTTAATGCGGCATTGATTTGCACGGTGGTTAGCAAACGCACCGGCCCGGTTGGCAAAGCGGCTGCACAAGAGGTGGGGGCAGGGGCCGTAATGGTGCAGGACCCGCCCCGTGGCACCGGTGATGCGGTGCTGTGCGCTGCTGACATGCTGGAAGGCTTTGAGGGTGACGTGGTCACACTTTATGGAGATACACCACTTATTCAGGGCCAGACCATAGAGAAAGTATTTAACGCCCTTGCTGATAATGCCGGTATTGCCGTTTTAGGTTTTGAAGCGGCAGATCCGGGGGCTTATGGACGTTTGGTGCTGGCCGCCGATGGCACCCTGGATGAAATCGTCGAGGCCAAAGATGCCAGCGAGGCACAAAAAGCGATCACCCTTTGTAATTCTGGCGTAATGGCGGCCTCTTCCTCATTATTGTTTTCGCTTCTTGGTGACATTACCGATGATAATGCCAATGGCGAATACTATTTAACCGATATTGTCGCGCTGGCACGTAATCGCGGTATCAAGGTTGTCGTCGTTTCCGCCCCGGAAGATGAAGTGATGGGGGTTAATTCACAAGCTGAACTGGCCAAAGCGGAGGCCCTGTTTCAGAAACGCATGCGTGAACACTGGCTTGAAAACGGGGTGCGCTTGCAAGCGCCGGAAACCGTTTATGCAAGTTGGGACACGCAGATTGATCCTGATTGCGTCATTGAAGCCTTTGTAGTCTTTGGCCCTGGGGTGCATTTGGGGTCGGGCACCCAAGTGCGCAGCTTCTCACATTTAGAAGGAGCGCAAACGCAAAACCATGTCGCCATTGGCCCCTTTTCACGACTGCGACCC
This sequence comes from Robiginitomaculum sp., assembly GCA_021776595.1. Lineage (GTDB taxonomy): Bacteria > Pseudomonadota > Alphaproteobacteria > Caulobacterales > Maricaulaceae > Robiginitomaculum_B. The sequence goes on from JAJFFP010000090.1 coordinate 38,780, forward strand.
GGCACAGAGGTTAGCGCCAACGCCAAAATCGGTAATTTCGTTGAAACCAAGAACGCCAAAATTGGCGATGGAGCTAAACTTAGTCATTTGTCCTATCTTGGCGATACGGTCATCGGTGCTGATGTTAATATCGGTGCGGGGACCATCACCTGTAATTACGATGGTTTTGATAAACATATCACCATCATTAAGGCCGGGGCATTTGTGGGGTCAAACACTTCCCTTGTGGCACCGGTCAGTGTGGGCGCCGGGGCCGTTATCGGCTCTGGCAGTGTGATCACTCGCGATGTGCCCGATGATGCCCTTGGCGTCGCCAGAGGCCGACAGCGCGATATTGAAGGCTGGGCAGCGAGTTTTCGCAAAAGAAAGAAACGAACATGAGCATAGACATGAACCCCAAAACCCAGGCCGCCCGACTGGCATTGGACTATGTAAAAAATAATATGATTTTGGGCCTTGGCTCCGGATCAACCGCTGAAATATTTATTGAATTACTGGGCATTCGCGTAACTGGTGGCCTGGACATCAAGGGTATCCCCACCTCCCGGCGCAGTGCCGAAGTCGCCATTGAATCCGGTATAGAGCTTTTATCCATCGAACATGCAGACCGGATTGATCTGACGGTGGATGGTGCCGATGAAATCGGGCCGGACTTTGCCTTGATAAAAGGCGGTGGAGGTTGCCTGCTTCGCGAGAAAATTATTGCTAATGCGTCTGACCTGATGGTGGTCATTGCTGATGAAAGCAAACTGGTGGACACATTGGGCGCGTTCGCCCTGCCGGTGGAGGTGGACCGTTTTGGCTTTTCTATAACCGCCAAAAAAGTCTTTGATGCCTTGCGCGTGGGTGGCACACAACGCCCCGCCGTTGTATTGCGCGAAGATAAGCACAGTGGCAAACCTTTTATCACCGATGGTGGGCATTACATACTGGATTGTGCCTGTGGTGCTATTCCCAATCCGGCTAAAACGGCAGCAAAGGTTTGTGCTGTGCCCGGCGTGATCGAGCATGGCCTTTTTATTGATCTGGCGCGTGTGGTCATCATTGGTGGCGAAATCGGCGCGGAAATTCTGGAGCGCTAAGCATGGGTAATGAGCCTGTAAACAACGTGGATTTATTTGTAATTGGCGCTGGCTCTGGCGGTGTTCGCGCCGCGCGGATGAGCGCGCAATATGGTGCCAAAGTCGCCATAGCCGAGGAGTTTCGTATTGGCGGCACATGCGTTATCCGGGGCTGTGTTCCCAAAAAATTCATGGTTTATGCCAGCGCCTATGGGCAGGGCTTTGAAGAGGCTAAAGGCTATGGCTGGCAGGCCGATAATATCCGTTTTGACTGGTCTTCCCTGATAGCCGCCAAGGATGTCGAAATCGGTCGTCTTTCAGGCATTTACCGGCGCAACCTTGGTAATGCCGGGGTGCAGATTTTTGAAGAACGTGCTGAAATTGCCGGTCCAGACACGGTGCGGCTGGTGCCCTCCGGGCGTATGTTCAAATGCGGTAAAATACTCATTGCTACCGGCGGCACACCGCGTTCCCTCGGATTTGCTGGCGAGGAACACACCATAACTTCAAACGAGGTTTTTCATCTGGAGCGCCTGCCCAACCACATCGTCATCAATGGCGGTGGATATATTGCTTGCGAATTTGCTTCTATTTTTGCGGGGCTGGGTGTTAAAACCTGTCTGGTTTACCGACGTGATACGGTGCTGCGTGGCTTTGATGACGATGTGCGCACCCACGCCCATAACGAACTGATCCGTCAAGGTGTTCGGGTGATTACCCACGCCAATATTACCGAGGTTGAAAAGCGGGATACAGGTTTGCGCGTCATTCTTGATACCAAAGTGCCTATTGATTGCGATCAGGTGATGATGGCCATCGGGCGGGTGCCGGCCACCGATGGGCTGGGGTTGGAAAGTGCCGGGGTTAAAACCACCAAAAGCGGTGCCATTATCGTTGATGAATTTGGGCAAAGCAATGTGTCCGGCATTTTTGCCGTGGGCGATGTAACCGACCGCATTGCTTTGACGCCTGTGGCCATTCGTGAAGGTGCGGCATTTGCCGATAGTGAATTTGGTGACCGCCGCCACGGCTTTGACCATCGCGATGTAGCCAGTGCTGTCTTTACCCAGCCGCCAGTTGGTTCCGTGGGTCTTAGCGAGCGGGACGCGCGCGAAGAATATGGTGAAATTGATATTTATAAATCCGCCTTCCGGCCAATGCGCCACACTATTTCCGGCTCGGAAGAACGCTATTTGATGAAATTGATCGTGCGCACCAAAGACCAGGTGGTTATTGGTGTGCATATTATCTCTGATGCGGCCCCGGAGATTATCCAGGTGGCAGCGATTGCCGTAAAAGCGGG
>JAJFFP010000010.1 GCA_021776595.1 Robiginitomaculum sp.
CCAGGGCTTGCCGGTTTTGGGGTGGTGGGGACCATAGCGATAGCTATCAATGCTGGTAATCCACCCCAGCGGGCCAAAATTACTCATGCGAACGCTTAATGGCTGACCGGTTTTTGGCATAACCGGGCGGTATAAAGGGGCTGCCTTTACGCCCTCACGAACGCATAGCAACAACGCCCTTTGCGCGGTGCGGTCAAAATACTCTGGCAACAGGTGAAATCCGTCCGGAAATTGAAAAATGGTTTTCATACGGGCCTGTAGCCTAACAAACGGAGCCATTGTTGTGGGTGCATTACAATTTATAGCGTTCAGGGCTGCAGATACACAAGTCAAAGGCTAAAAGTCACCATATTGGCAAAAAATATGCAAGTTTTCTGTTCAATCTCCCCATTGCCCTTGCGGTTATACAAAACTTTTCCCATATCCGCTCTAACGGTCAAGCGACCATGTTATTAAAAATGAAAACAAGGAGATCACGACGGTGCGGTGCCTTTAAGGGCTGCCCACATTGATCTGCCGAAGAGGAGAAAGAAATGAGCAAAGTTATTGGTATTGATCTGGGAACAACCAATTCCTGTGTTGCTGTCATGGATGGCAAAACCCCTAAAGTTATTGAAAACGCCGAAGGTGTACGCACAACCCCGTCTGTGGTGGCGTTTACCGAAGATGGCGAACGCCTTATCGGTCAAACCGCACGGCGTCAGGCTGTGACCAATCCTGAACAAACCTTTTTCGCCATCAAACGTCTGATTGGTCGAAAGATGGATGACCCCATGGTTAAAAAAGATGCCGCCATGGTGCCGTACAAAATTGTGCCGGGTAAAAATGGCGATGCCTGGGTGCAGGGCCGAGACAAGAAATATTCACCATCGGAAGTTTCTGCCTTTATTTTGCAAAAAATGAAAGAAACCGCCGAAAGCTATCTGGGCATGCCGGTAACGCAGGCGGTGATTACCGTGCCAGCATATTTTAACGATGCTCAGCGTCAGGCGACCAAGGATGCCGGTAAAATTGCCGGTCTGGAAGTGTTGCGCATTATCAACGAGCCAACCGCAGCGGCATTGGCCTATGGTTTTGATAAAGAAGACGGCAAGACGATTGCGGTTTATGATTTGGGCGGCGGCACGTTTGATGTCTCTATCCTGGAAATTGGCGATGGGGTATTTGAGGTTAAATCCACCAATGGGGACACTTTCCTTGGTGGTGAGGACTTTGACATGCGCATTGTCGATTATCTCGCCGATGAATTCAAAAAAGAAAACGGCGTTGATTTGCGAAAAGACAAGCTGGCCATCCAGCGTTTGCGCGAAGAAGCCGAAAAAGCCAAAAAAGAGCTGTCCTCGGCCACACAATATGAAGTCAATCTGCCGTTTATTACGGCCGATGCGTCGGGTCCGAAACACCTGACCATGAAGCTTACCCGTGCCAAGCTGGAATCGCTGGTGGGTGACCTGATCAAACGCACTATCGATCCATGCAAAAAGGCCCTCAAAGACGCAGGCCTGACCGCCAAGGATATTGATGAAGTTATTCTGGTCGGTGGTCAAACCCGGATGCCCAAAGTGCAGGAAGAAGTCAAAAAATTCTTTGGTCGCGAACCACATAAGGGCGTGAATCCTGATGAAGTTGTGGCCATGGGTGCCGCTATTCAGGCCGGCGTTTTGCAGGGCGATGTCAAAGACGTTCTGCTTTTGGATGTGACGCCATTGTCTTTGGGCATTGAAACTCTGGGCGGGGTATTCACGCGCCTGATTGATCGAAATACCACCATCCCGACCAAGAAAAGCCAAACCTTTTCCACGGCCGAGGATAATCAGTCTGCGGTAACCATTCGGGTGTTTCAGGGCGAGCGCGAAATGGCCGCCGACAACAAGATACTGGGTCAGTTTGATCTGGTGGGTATTCCGCCAAGCCCGCGTGGTGTGCCGCAAATCGAGGTGACATTTGATATTGATGCCAACGGCATTGTGTCGGTTTCCGCCAAAGACAAGGCCACCGGTAAAGAGCAAACCATTCGCATTGAAGCCTCTGGCGGGTTGTCTGAGGCCGATATCGAAAAAATGGTCGAAGATGCCGAGTCTCACGCCGAGGAAGATAAAAAGCGCCGCGAAACGGTCGAAGCCAAGAATCAGGCCGAAGCCCTTCTGCATCAAACGACAAGCCAGCTTGAAGAGCATGGCGACAAGGTCTCTGAAGAAGACAAGGGCGCTATTGAAGCGGCCATTGCCGACCTGAAAACGGCCCTTGAGGGCGAGGACGCGGCAGATATTTCTGCCAAGGCACAAACCCTGGCGCAGGCGGCCATGAAACTCGGCGAGGCGATTTATACCGCCGAGCAGGCCGACACCGAAGCCCAGGCGGCATCCGATGCGGCTGGCGATGACGAAGTTGTCGATGCCGAGTTTGAAGAAGTCGATGACGATAAAAAAAGCGCCTGAACAATGTAAGTAGAGCAGAGGCCGCAGGTGTAATCACGTCTGCGGCCTTTTGCGGATGGTAGATCAGTATGAGCACCAAAACCTGTTATTATGAATCACTGGGCGTAGAGCGCGCTATCGACGGCAAGGGCTTAAAAAGCGCCTATCGCAAACTGGCAATGAAGTTCCATCCGGATCAAAACCCGGATAACCCGCAGGCGGAAATGAAGTTCAAGGAAATCAGCGAAGCATACGCGGTTCTGTCTGACGAGCAAAAACGTGCCGCCTATGACCGCTTTGGCCATGAAGCCTTTGATGGACAGAACGGCGGTGGCGGCGCACAACCCGACTTTAACGATATTTTCGGCCAGGTATTTGGCGATGCTTTTGGCGATATATTTGGTGCCGGCGGCGGTGGCCGTGCAGGTCCTGGTCGTGGGTCCGATTTACGATATCCGCTGGAAATAGACCTTGAAGATGCGTATTTGGGCCGTGAAGTTAAAATCACCGTGCCTACCAGCAAGACCTGTGATCAATGCCATGGCAATGGCGCAGAGCCGGGAACCGATATAGAAACCTGCCCTTCCTGTCAGGGTGCAGGGCAGATACGGATGCGCCAAGGCCTTTTTACCATGGAACAAACCTGTCGCACTTGTGGCGGGCAGGGCCAGACCGTTAAAACGCCCTGCAAGGCTTGTGATGGCGTGGGTAATGTGGCCACGCGCCGCTCATTATCGGTGAATATACCAGCCGGTGTTGAAGATGGCATGCGCATACGTCTTGCTGGTGAAGGTGAAGCCGGGGCCAGAGGCGGACCGCCTGGCGACCTTTATATTTTTGTTTCCATACGACCGCACGCGCTTTTCGAACGCGATGGGCCGGATTTATATTGCCGGGCGCCAACGCCGATGTGCACTGCGGCCCTTGGCGGCGAGGTTGATTTGCCAACCATAGATGGTGGCAAAAAACCGGTAAACATTTCTCCTGGGGCACAAACAGGCAAACGCCTCAGGCTTCGTGGTTTGGGCATGCCGCATCTGCGTGGAAGGGGTCATGGTGACATGATTGTGGAGTTGTTTGTGGAAACGCCGCAAAACCTGAGTGCCCGCCAGAAGGAATTGCTAAGCGCCTTTGCGGATGAGTGTTGTCCGCAATCCAGCCCCGGTTGTCACCCGGAACATGAAGGTTTTTTTGAAAAAGCCCGCACTTTCTGGGATAAGATGACAGGTGAGGAAAATCGGACAATCTGATCCTGTCTTAATTGCCATAGAGCATGTTTTTATACTCTCTTTTCTATTGGTCCGATGGCAAGCGCTTCAAATGGTGTTGCTTCCAGTTTGCGTAACAATTTTTTATCCGCCGTCAGCATTTGCACACCTTCTCGTTCAGCAAGAGCCAAATAAAAACAGTCATAGGCCGGATGATTTAGCCTGGATGCCATGCTTAACGCTGTTTCTGCAAGCGCTTTGGAGGGAGCAATCAGGTCAAAGCATTCATCCAGCGCAGCCAGAGTGCGCCAGCCCTGTTCTGGTAAAATTCGTTCCGCATTTACCAGCCGCCACAGTGCATTGGCTGATTCCGGGAAAATTAGATCCGGAGCAACAAGAATATGATCACTTTCCAGTAAAAAAAACTGATCTTGATAAATTTCCTGCCTGATAAACCAACCAAGGGCAATACTGGCATCTACAACCAATTTCATCGCTTTTCACGTTCCTTACGGACAAGGGATGCCAGATCGAAATCTTGGCCAGCTGGGGTCATTGCCCGTATGGAATTTGCTTGACTGAAGCGATGGTTTTTTCCCACCGCTTTTTCCAGCAAGGTAATAGCCTCTCTTTCGGCGCTTGTACCATTGGCGGCGGCCCGGCGTTTAAGGACCACCATGATGGAATGCGGAATGGCGGCAAGATAAAGCGATGGTTGATCCTGAATTTGTGGATCACTTCCGGGCGTTGAAGCAGCATTGGCCGCTTTTCGGAAAGTAACGGCTTCGCCGGGAAGGTCTACCTGCCCGGTTTTCCAACCCGCCCGCAGCCAGGCACGACTGTGGGAATGCGTAGTCGCATCATTGCTCCACCAGGCCGGGTATTTTCGTGCGCTTGCTGGTAGAGGCATGCCGAGGATTTTCTCGATCTGATCAAAATGCACCCGCCAGCTTGAAGTCTCCTTGGCCAGCAGTGTTTGTAACAATGGGTCATATTTGGACATTATGTTTTTCCTACTCACGTTGATTCCGACACGACACTATCAAGCGTTCACCACCGTTCTGGTGCGCGTTGAATATTGGTGGTTTGCCCTTGGGCCATGGTGCCACACCAATTTTGTGCATCCATTCGCCAATTTTCTGGTTAATCATTTCCCGGCAAGAGCTGTTCCAGAAACTGGGCTTATCAATATTTACGGTCACATGGCGGTTGGGTCCAACTGGCATTTCAAGTTCGAGCAGAACACTTTTTTGCTTGCGCGGAAAAACACGTTTCCGGTCAGGGGTTGATATTTTCAAACCATAGCTAACATGGTTTGCCATCTCGCATATATTGCCATTTCTCCACCCAGTCAGTTCTATCATTAATTCACTCTCCATTCTCATTTCATATGATATTTTGATGATAAAACATAAATTAACATACTATCAAGGTAAAAATAGGTATTATATACCCGCATAAGCATAACTGCCCTTTAAAGCAGCGGCCGGTACCCTGCGATCTTTCTTGTCGTTTCTGCTCGCAATGCGTAGGTTGAATACATGCAGGGGTGTGATCCTTATATCGTACAGGCGAATCTAAATGACGCATCGCGTCTTGCGGATGTGCTGGCAGATGGTTTTGCCGATGACCCGGTGATGAATTGGTCGCTGGGTTCACCCAAGCCGCAAAAGCTGATGTTTTCGCTTCTGGCCCGTCATATCTATCTGCCTCGCGGTGCGGGAACCTTATTAAGCGAAAATGGTGAAGATAAAGCCGCCTGCCTGTGGCTTTATCCGGAACAATCAAAAGACCTGTCTCTTGTTCCGACATTACGTATTGCAGCATCGGTGTTGCGCCATAGTGGGGTGGGGGCGGTTACGCGCACGATTGAGCTGGACGCCGATTTGGAGAAACTGCACCCAAAAGTGTCGCATGTTTATCTGTTTGCCATTGCCGTGGCAGCGCGGTTTCAGGGCAAGGGTCTGGGCAAAAAAGTGATCGCTCCGATGCTGCATTACTGTGACGCCAATGGACTGCCCGCCTATCTGGAAAATTCCAAGGCGCGTAATTTATCATTTTATCAAGGGCTGGGCTTTGAGGTTTTGGAAGAATATCATCTGGGGCCAGGGTGCAGCCCGCTTTGGCGTATGCAGCGCGAAGCGGTCGCTGGTTGAGCTTATTCCCAGCCGGAAAGCGCTTCTTTGGCTATGTCATTTTGCGGGCGAATGATCAGGCCATTTTGGGTGGCAAACACCTCAAACTGGGCGCCATCCTGCATCGGGGCATAGACGGAATTGCCGTAATAGGCATCCAGCGCCTTGAGGCGCGCAAAGCGTTTGTCTTGCGCCAGCTTCCACAAATCAATGCCCGGATTATTGCCAAGCGCATAAACCGAGCGGGTATCGCTGATCTCTTGTGCGGTATCCTGATAACGACCGGTCAGGCGGTCCAGACGGTAATAGGCATCCAGTCCGCCAATGTTGGCAATCGGGTGCCATTTGATAAAGCGCGCATCCAGCCGCCATTCATCGCCGTTTATATCAAGGGTTTTAGGTTCTTCATCGGGGACTTCCAGCCTGGCTGAATAACTTTGCGGCCCATTTTGGGTAAAGCTGATGCTGGCGGCCGGGCGTTCATTGGTCAGGCGCTGATAGGTAACAAAGTTAAAGCCCAAAAGGGCAGAGCCCGCGCCTATTGAAGCAATGAGTGCCCCAAAAAGGGTGCGCACACCACCGGAAACGCCTTTAAGCTGAACCATCCGGCCAACACCCGACAGGGTCAGCCAGCCACCAAAAAAGCCAAAAATCAAAGCGGGAACAACAAAACTCATGGACTGATTATAGCGCGCCTGTGCCAATGGTTCAATTACAAACCGATATGTGGTCTTGGTGCAGAGGGTTTGCCGGGGTATGTGAGAGCAGGCCAGTAAGAGAAAAAATATGAAAACGATCAAACTTGGGATTCATGGCGGGGCCGGACGTTTGGGGCGGCGTATTTTGGTGCAGGCTCTGGCTGATCCGCGCTTTTGCCTGAGCGCGGTTGTGGTGCGAGAACAGAGCGCTGCTGATGGTGAGGACGCCGGCGTAATTGCGGGTGGCAATGCCGTGGGCATATTGGCCGGTCCTGATCTGGAAAACCTGACGGACTGTGATGTGGTGATCGATGTCTCAACCCCGCAGGCCGGGGCGGCATTGGCCCTTTGGCTGGCCTCTTTGGATAAGGGGCCGGTATTGGTTACGGGAACAACAGGTTGGGATGAAGCAGAGAAGAAAACCTTGCTACAGGCTGCGCAAAAAACAGCCCTGTTAAAAAGCGGTAATTTTTCCCTGGGCGTTACGGCATTATGCCACGCGGTAAAACAGTGCGCTGAAAGGTTGGGGCCAAATTGGGGTGTGCATATCCATGACAGTCACCACAGTGCCAAAAAAGATGCGCCATCAGGCACGGCGTTAATGCTGGCCCAGGCGGTGGTGGCGGGGTGGGGCAAAGCCATTACGCCTGCTGTTTTGCCAACGGGCGAGCGGTTTAAGGGCAGGCCAGGGTTTTCAGAAATTATCATTAGTGTGGCCAGGGAGGGCGAAGTGGTCGGCACCCATCATGTGTCATTTTATGGCAAGGGGGAGGTGGTTACGCTTTCCCACGAAGCCCAAAGCCGCGATATATTTGCCCTTGGTGCCCTGCAGGCGGCCTGCTGGCTGATCCAAAAACCAGCCGGGTTATACGGCATGGATGACATTACAGCCTGAACATTTGTGTAATCGGCACATGGTCTGACGGGCGCTCCCAGGAGCGGCAGGCGGTGTGCGCAGCAAAACCATTGGCGCCATGATGGCGGGCCGCCGTCTCCAGCGCCGGGCTGGCCCAGATATGGTCCAGGCGCCGTCCGCGATTGTTTTTTGTCCAGTCCTTTGAGCGATAGCTCCACCAGGTAAAAACCGGTTCCGGTTCAGGGATCACCGCGCGCGTGGTGTCGATAAAGCCTCCGGCATTTTGCAGGGCGTCAAGCGCATCGACCTCAATGGGGGTGTGGCTGACCACTTTGAGAAGCTGTTTGTGTGACCAGACATCAGATTCCAAAGGCGCGATATTCAGATCACCGGTCAGGATCAGCTTGTCATCGGGTAATTTACGGCGGCGCGCGTTGAAAAAACTTTTCATACGCGCCAGAAAATCAAGTTTGTGGGCAAATTTTGGATTGATCTTTGTATCCGGTTCGTCGCCGCCTGCCGGGATGTAAACATTGCAGATGTTGATGTCGTTAATGGTAGCCAGTGCCACCCGCGCCTGTTCATGGCGGCAAAAATGCGGGTTCGGGTTTTCCCGCAAGGGATGGCGAGAGACAATGGCAACGCCGTGCATGCCTTTTTGTCCTCGGATCATCTGGTGCGCATACCCGGCCTGGGTAAAGTCCTTCGCCGGAAACTCGTCATTCAGGCATTTAATCTCCTGCAGACACAAAACATCCGGGGTCGCCTGTTGCAGAAATTTTAGCACTTGCGGCGCGCGCAGGCGCACAGAATTAACATTCCAGCTGGCAATTTTGAAATCCGTCACGAGGGGCTCCGCTGTTCATAAAACGCACAAAATTCAGTGCATAAAATGACAAGCATGATCGTGGTTAAGGCGCAAGAGCAATGTGGGGTGCTATACTTTTTGATGTGTAAAATAACAGACGCCCGGCCGAGAGGGGGCGACCGGGCGTCAAAATTTGCGCGGTTTAACGCGCAGGGCCGAGAAGGGTATTTACGGCCGACTGTCGTCGTGGCCTGCTTCGGGGGACGGAACAAAGCCCAAGCGACAACCAAGAAAGTGCATTAAAGGCACGATCGCCTTAAAATGCAAGTAAAATTTATGTTATCATTTGCCTGTGGTATATATATCACGATTTGCCTGTGAGCTTAGCGCCGCCTTCCGCCACGTCGGCGCTCTTCCTCCCGAATGGTAAAAAGCGAAGATTTCAGCTTTTTGCCTTCCTCAATATCGCTTAACAGAAAGCGCACTTCGCCATCGAAGGCGTTTTGCCAGGTCCAGCCGAGCAGTTTTAATTTCGGTTCTGCGAAAATCAGGGTGAAATCGCCTTCCAGATCGCCATCCTTGTCCCGAACAGTGACAAAACTGGCATTGCCGGTGCGATCCAAACGAACCAGATCGGCACCTTTTTGCAAATCAAATTTGCGCGCCAGCAGGAATTTATAGGGTGTCCAGCCAATGCGTATCTGGTCGATGGTTTCCAGCTCCTTGTCTATCTGTGCGATATTGGTGCCATCGGCAACAATCAATAATGGCGTGGTATCATATTCAATGCGCAGTCTGTCGGGACGCTTCCAGAAAAACGTGCCGCTCTGTTGATCACCATTGCTCGTGCTTTGCACAAAGCGGCCGGAAATGGTGCGGATCGAGCGGATATAGGCATTTAAGCGTTCAACCTGTGCTGCAAGCTCGGCATCTTTATCGGTAAATGTTGTTACCGTGTTGTCCTTGGCCGTGGTTTCGGTAAGCCCGGAAAATGGCGTTAGCGCGATCACTAATGCCAAACCTGTTAATCGCAAAAGGTATTTCATGTCAGTTCATATCCAATCTGGTTGTGGATGAGTTTTACAGAAACACTCTGGCAATTTCAGGGCAAGCGCATTCAGTCTGCGTTCATGTGGTTGACGGGCAATCAGGTTAATAATCAGAATGCTCAGGCAACAGGATTTCACGCTTTCCAGCATGGTTGGCAGGACTGACAATACCGTCTTCCTCAAGACGTTCGATCAGGGTCGCGGCCTTGTTATAACCGATTTGCAAGCGCCGTTGCAGATAACTGGTCGAGGCCTTGCGATCGCGCGCAATGATGGCAACGGCCTTGTCATAAAGACTGTCATTTGAGGACGTGCCAAAGAGGGCTGCACCGGGTTCCTCCCCTTCGACATCTTCGGTTATATCTTCAAGATAATCCGGCTTGCCCTGCTTTTTCAAAAACGCGGTTATGTTTTCAACTTCATCATCGGAAACAAAAGGGCCATGCAGACGGCGAACCCGTCCACCGCCGGCCATGAATAACATATCGCCCTGACCCAGCAATTGCTCGGCGCCCTGTTCGCCTAAAATGGTGCGGCTATCAATTTTGGAGGTAACCTGGAAACTGATCCGGGTCGGGAAATTGGCTTTGATAGTGCCGGTGATGACATCCACGGACGGGCGCTGGGTAGCCATAATCACATGAATACCGGCGGCGCGGGCCATTTGTGCCAGACGTTGCACGGCGGCTTCAATATCCTTGCCGGCCACCATCATCAGGTCGGCCATTTCATCAATAATAACGACTATAAAGGGCAAGTGTTCCAGTTCCAGGTCCTGGGTTTCGTACACTGGCTCGCCGGTTTTTTTGTCATAGCCGGTCTGAACGGTGCGCTGTAATGGCTCGCCCTTGGCTTTGGCATCGGCAATACGCGCATTAAAGCCGGCCAGATTACGAACGCCCAGTTTTGACATTTTCTGATAGCGTGATTCCATTTCGTGCACGGTCCAACGCAGGGCAGTAACCGCTTTTTTGGGGTCAGTGACCACTGGTGCCAGCAAATGCGGTATCCCGTCATAAATGGACAGCTCCAGCATTTTAGGGTCGATCATGATAAATTTGCACTGATCCGGTCCGTGCCGGTAAAGCAGTGACAAGATCATGGAATTAATTCCCACCGATTTACCTGCCCCCGTGGTGCCGGCAACCAGTAAATGGGGCATACGGGTAAGATCCGCAATAAACGGCTCTCCGCCAATGGTTTCGCCCAGCGCCAACGGCAATTCCGCTTTGGAGCGCTCATAAAGGCCTGATGCCATTAATGAACGCAAATACACCGTATCCCGGCGGGCATTTGGTAACTCAATGCCAATCACGTTGCGACCTGGAATAACCGCAACCCGGCAAGCTATGGCACTCATGGAACGGGCAATGTCATCAGAGAGGCTGACCACGCGTGAAGATTTCAGACCGGGCGCCGGTTCAAGCTCATAAAGGGTAACAACCGGGCCTGGTTGCACATGGATGATCTGACCCTTTATGCCGAAATCCGTCAGTACGGTTTCCAGCAGCTCCGCGTTTTGCCGCAGGGCTGCCTCATCAATGCTGGTAATGCGGGCTTTTGGCGGGTTGAGCAGATCAAGACGCGGCAGTTCATAATCACCTTTGCCGCCAAAGGGCATGCTAAGCTGCTTTTCGCGCGCCTCGCGGTGGCTGGCGCGGGTTTTACGCGGTTTTTTAACCCTGGCTTTGATGCGCCGTTTAACCGGGGACGGGCGTTTTCGCGCCCCAGGTTTTCTGGCCGTTATTGTGTCGCTATCGTGCTGCCTGAAGTGCCCGAAAAACCGTCCAGTATTATCAAGCATTACACGAAATATTGCCCAGGTCAGGCCAGCCGCATCAATCAGGGCCGCCCCATCGCGAAAGCGTAAACCAAAAGCGAAAGCAAAGCTGAAAAAGGTGATGATTAAGGCAAGGATAGTGGCAAGGCCGCTGAACCAGGCCGGAAAGCCGCTCTCTGTAAGAGGGATATAGAGCGCATCACCAAACACGCCACCAAGCCCGGTGGCAAAAGGCCATTTTGCCGGAATGGGAAGCGCCGCCGTGGCCAGACTAAGCAATATAACGCCAATGAGAAATACAATCACTTTGGGCCAGGTGATCAGAGACCGCCGCGCCGGTATGCTGATCAGCATAATACCCCAGGTAATCAGGCCGAGCGCCATGCCATACGCGCCCCAGCCAATGCTTTGCATTACCATATCTGAAACATAAGCCCCGGCCATTCCGGCAACATTACTGGCCGGGCCATCGGCGGCAATGTTCAGGCTGGGGTCAAGGGGCGCATGGGTCAGCACCGAAAGAAACAGAAAAATCCCTGCTGATAATAAAGCCAGCCCGGTCAGACGTGCGATGGTGGCACGCATAAATCTGCGGATAAGGCCGTGATCCACGGCATCATGGTCATATACGTGATCGCTCATCTTCTGATCGCCCGCCCCTCACGGCCCGTTTATTAAATCCGGGCATGATTATGGCGGTAATTTACAATGAAGGGGTTAACGGACGTTAACTTTGTTATGTGGCCGCAGGTGTTTAAGCGTATTGCTTCAAGATAGTCATAATCTTGCCCCAAAATCTGCGTTTGCTGGTGGTTTTGGGGTCAGTATGCCAAAGCGCGTTCGTATTACCCGCCTGAGCGTGTTGGCCGGGGTTGTACTGGTGCATGGTCTGATTGTGCTGGTGTTAAGTCGCCATCGGCCAGACAAAGCATCTTCACAAGAGGAACGCGCCATCAAGGTCATTATATTGACCTCTCCTCCTGAAGAAAAAGTCAAAAAACAGGTTGAGGAAAAACCGCTGCAGCCAGAACCTGAAAAACCGCCGGTGCCATTGGAGACAAACCCGGTCAGCAAACCGGACAGGCCTGATGAGGGTATCCTTGAGAACGAAGGGGATGGCACGAAAGAGGACGAAAAAGTGCCTAACAAAAATATCAATGAAAATGTCAATAATAATGAAAATGCCAATAATAAGGGCGCATTTCTCGTGCG
>JAJFFP010000091.1 GCA_021776595.1 Robiginitomaculum sp.
TTCTGTGACAGCATCAGGGCGTTTTTGTCCGGGTCATAAAAGGTGGCCAGTTTGACCATGCCGGGTATGACGATGGTGTCTCCATCAAAGGCAACGCCCTTGCTTTCAAGCTGATCCCGTGCCGCATCCAGATCGCGCACCCCAAAAACCGGCACGGCATTACCCGGCGCCGGTTTGATGTTTTGCCCAAAGCCAAGCGTGACGCCCTTGATATGGGTTTCAAGTTCCATCCAGCCGATCTGTTCGGCGCTAAACAAGTGGGTGAACCCAAGATGGCCCAGATACCAGCTTTGAGTGGTTTTCAGATCTGCGGAAGGGAGCGATATAACGAGATCGCCTGAATAATCCAGTTTGGGCATGATGTTTTCCTTGCAAAAAGAATATTTTATAGTAACTATAAAAAATGATGTCAATTTTATTGTTATCCATAACCAAAAGAGGCTGGGCATTGCCGGTTCTGGCAGCGCTTGAAAAGAGTGCTGGCGGCCGGGCTTATGAATTGAGTAAAAAGCTGAATGCCAACCCGATTTCTATCATGGCCGCCATAGATCATCTTGTTTCACTGGGGCTGCTGGAAGAAAATCCAGGCCATGGCCACCCGTTGCGTCCTGAGTTTTTGCTATCTTCTTTGGGTGCTTCACTGGCACCTAAAGCTCAGGAGATATTGAACTATGGATCAAGGCAGGGCGTGTTGCCGTTATTGCGCAAACGCTGGACCCTGCCTGCCCTTACCGTCATTGACAAGGCATACAGCTTTTCACAGATACGCAACCGGCTGATGCCCGTAACCGATCGGGCCCTGTCGCTTTGCCTGAAGGATATGGATGTGGCACATCTGATTAAACGCAAGCTGAAAAAAGGGTGCTGGCCTCCAAAGGCGCTGTATATTCCACGGCCACATTTGGAGGAAATACGTGTCCCCTTGATGCAAATGACACAAAATCAGCCAGCTTGAGAGGCAGGCAGCAACACCATAAACGCTGTGCCCTTGCCCGGCGCGCTTTGCACACTTAATCCCCCGCGATGGCGATTGACGATATGTTTGACGATGGCCAGGCCAAGGCCGGTGCCGGTTCGTGAAATGGATTTTCCCTCTTCAACGCGGTAGAAGCGCTCCCCCAGGCGGGGCAGGTGGCCGGGCACTATGCCAGGCCCTGCGTCCCGGACCATCAACAGCGCCATATTTTGCCCTGCCTGTTTTGCAGGCTCGACTATAGTATGCAACGGTGCCTCATCGCCGAGCGGTTTGGGGCTATGCCCAAGGGTGCTGATGGCCAGTGGTGCCTTGATTTCAATCTCAATCACCCCCCCATCAGCCGTGTATTTGATGGCGTTATCAATAAGGTTTTGGGCGATTTGAATGATCTGGTCGTGATCGGCGATTATCCTTACCGGTTTATCAGGTAAATTGATCTTGAACTCAATTTGACGGGGCCGGGTTATCGGGGCGAACGCTTCGCAGGCATCCGTCAAAACCGTATTAAGGTCTACTTTCGTTTTAGGGGGCAGATGCGCATCCATCTCGATACGGCTAAGCGACAAGAGGTCATCAATCAGGCGTCCCATACGGGCGGCCTGATCTGACATGATGGACAGGAATTTTTCCTGCGCGGCTTTATCCTCGCTGGCATGACCGCGCAGGGTTTCTATATACCCGCTTAATGAAGCCAGCGGTGTGCGCAATTCATGGCTGACATTGGCCAAAAACCCGGCGCGCATGTGTTCTGCACGGTGCAATTTGGTTTCATCCTGAAAGGTCAGGGCCAGTTTGTTGTTCTCAATGGGGTGGGCCTTAACCCAAAAAAAACGTTCTTCGGGCCTGCGAACGCCAAAGCGGGTGTGGTGAGGTTTGCCCGTGTTTCTGGCCAGTGCCGCCACCTCCAGCACTTCCGGATGGCGCACCAGTGTCGAAAGCAATACCCCGGCGGAAAATCCTTTATAAATTTCTCGTGCGGCCGCATTGGCAAAAATAACACGGTTCTGCTCTGCCAATAGCATTAACGGGTATGGCAGAGACTCAAGTGTTTTTTCAGTCAGATTATTTTCGGGCAAAAGCTGACGTGTTTGCAGGGCGTTAGGTGCTGTGCGCCGGGGTTGTGTTGTGCGCAATAATAGCCAGAGCATAAGGGCAGCGGCAAGGCCCACGACTAATGCCAGCACCAGCGGCGTTTCGCCCATATAGGCAATGATCAAGGGCGAACACAAGGCAATAGCCATAACCATCAGGCGTTTTAACTTCGTCATCTTTATCCCGTAGGGCTGGATACATGAACCTTTGGTCCCTGCCGGTCGTCTTACCCTGAAACGATCTGCATCCAAAGAGCAATTGGCTGCATCTAACCAATAAGAGAGTGCACAGGTTTGGTGGATTTTGATGCCCGTTACCGACAAAGAGCAAGAATTATCAGATTACCGCAAGGTTGGTTATTTATGACAATCATGAAATGTTTATTGTTTATCAATAATATTTGATTGACATTCGCGATGTGCAAGATAGGGTTCATATGAATGCGATATTTATCCAGGGGACGAAGAATGCCTGACAGATGGCTCATGGCTGTTGCCGTTATAAGTTTAAGCGCTTGTGCCAGTGTGCAGACGCCGCCCGCCCAGGTGCAAAACCTGCGTATGCAGGCCCCGCAGACCTGGCAGGGTGGTGATATTGAAAGCGCTCTACCGGCTGCAGACTGGCTGGCGTCTTTTCATGACGACATGCTTACGTCTTTGGTGATTGAGGCGCTGCAAAATAACCATGATCTATTGGCCAGTGCGGAGCGTATTGCACAGGCGCAGGCGCTTGCCGTTTCGGGTGCCGCCGCACGATTACCATCGGTTGATTTTTCTGCACAAGGTTCCCGCAATCTTATCCAAAATACCGCCGATACAAAAAGCTATGGTGCTTCGCTCTCGGTCAGTTGGGAAGCTGACCTTTGGGGCCGTATCGCCGACCGGGCCAAAGCCGGTTATGCCAATGTTGATGCCGCCAGGGCCGATTATGCGGCCGCACGGCTGTCCATTGCCGGGCAGGCGGTGCAGGCCTGGTTTGATCTGATCGAGGGTGGGCAACAAATCGCCCTGGCAAAAGATGATTTGCAATCGCGCCAACGTTCATCCCGTCTGGTTGAGCGGCGTTATGCGCGCGGTGTTTCCAGCAGTCTGGATGTTCGTCTCGCCCGTTCCGCCCTTGCTGGTTCCGAGGCCACACTGGCCTTGCGTGAGCAACAACAGGCCAATGCGGCACGCAGGCTGGAGCTTATTATGGGCCGCTATCCGGCTAATGCCATCAAGGCAGCATCTAGCTTGCCGGTTTTGGGACGAGTTGCCGGTGTTGGTGCGCCCTCTGACCTCCTGACCCGCCGCCCCGATATACTGGCCGCCGAGGCTCGCCTGACGGCGGCTGGTTTGCGCGCGTCCGAAGCCCGTAAAGCGCTATTGCCGCGCATCTCGTTTTCGCCATCGGCATCAACGGGCGGCACGGATATTTCTGACATTTTCGATCTGGATACGCTGGCCGGGCGTTTACTTGGCAACCTCACACAACCGGTTTTTCGTGGCGGGGCATTAAAGGCCGAGATTAAACGCACCCGCGCCGCCCAGCGCGAGCAGATACAAAACTATGCCAATCTGGTGCTTCGCGCCTGGCGTGAAACTGAAGATGCGCTGGATGGCGAAGTCTACCTTGCCAGACGTGAAGCCGCGCTGGAAATTTCCACTACAGAAGCCCAGGAAGCCGAAAAACTGGCGGTGCGTGAATATGGCCGTGGCGTGGGAACTATATTTGAAATGCTGGACGCCCAAAGACGCAGAATAAGCGCTCAGAGCCAGCTCATTGCCGCCAGTAAAGAGCGGGCAGCAAACCGGGTTCGCCTTCATTTGGCCATCGCCGGAGACTTTAACACGCAGGTGGTCAAAACCGCCGCACTTGTCGATGAGGACACTTCCCTATGAGTATGAATGAAACACAGATTTCTTCAAAGAAGAAAAAAACGCGTAACCCGGCGCTTCTTCTGTGGCGCGGCATCATTTTTGCCCTGCCAGTGGTGGTTATTATTGGCGGAGTCGCCGGGGTAATGATCATGGGGGCGCTAAAGCCCAAGCCAGAGAAAAACGCAGAAATTCTGAAACCCGCGCCCGTGTTGGTCACTAACCCGCGCCGCGAAACGGTGCACCTTGCGATCAATACGCAAGGCGAGGTGCGCCCGCAAAGCGAGATTGATGCGGTCCCGCAAATATCTGGCAAGATTATCTATGTGGCCCCTGGGTTTATCGACGGTGGATTCTTCAAGAAGGGTGATGTGCTGGTGCGTATTGAACCTGCGGATTATCACTTGCGGGTTATTCAGGCCGAAGCACAAGTGGCGCAGGCTGAACAGAGACTGGCCCGTGAAAAGGCTGAATCTGAAATTGCCGGGCGTGACTGGGAAGAATTGGGTGAAGGGGAAGCCTCGGCCCTGACCTTGCGTTTGCCGCAAATGGCAGAAGCGCAGGCGGCGCTGGATTCAGCGAATGCCAGTCTGGCCAATGCCAAACTACAATTATCGCGCACGGTAATACGGGCGCCATTTACCGGCCGGGTGCGCAATCGAAATGCCGATTTCGGACAATACGTAACACCGGGCGCCCGTCTTGGGCGGATTTTTGCAACCAGTATTGTTGAAGTTCGTTTGCCGTTAACCGATGCGGAATTAAGTCAGTTGAACCTGCCATTGGCCTTTGTGGAAAACGCCGAACACCCTGGTCCGGTCGTCAAATTATCTGCGATCGTAGCCGGTAAAGAACGACACTGGACTGGCCGCATCGTGCGAACGGCTGCGGCCATTGATCCACGCACACGGGTATTGTTTGCCTTTGTTGAGGTGACTGATCCCTATGGCAAGGGTGCCGATGAGGGTATGCCGCTGGCGGTTGGGCTTTTTGTCGACGCCCATGTGGAGGGGCGGGAAATCACCAACGCACTGGTTGTGCCCCGCACGGCCTTGCGCCGGGACGATCAGGTTTATATCGCCAAAGAGGATGGCACGCTTAGCATTCGCACGGTGACTGTGGCCTCTTCCAATCGCCATCAGGCGGTCTTGATTTCTGGCCTGAACCTGAATGACAAGGTGATCACCTCGCCAGTGCGGGCAGCGGTTGAAGGATTAAAGATAGAAACCGTTGAGCGCACGGTACTGGCTGAAACCGATACCAATAAAGATAAAAGCGCCAACTAGGGAGAGCGATAATGAACGGCATTATACACTGGTGGGCGCAAAACAAGGTTGCCGCCAATTTATTGATGATCGCCATCCTGATTGGAGGCCTGGTAGGTTATTTGCGCATTGAGCGAGAACTTGATCCGTATGTGGAATTTCCAGGGGCGCAAGTTAGCGTTTTATGGCTTGGGGCGTCACCTCAGGATATTGAAGACCAGATTGTCATGCGTCTTGAAGAGGCGGTTAGCCGCGTTAAAGGCATTGATAAAATGTGGTCGGTGGCCTCTGAAAATATGGGCACACTGATTGTTCTCGGCGATCAGGATCTGGATAGCGCCGATTTTTTACAAGAAATCAAACGTGAAGTGGATTCCATAACTACTTTTCCCCAAGCTGCTGAAGAGCCGCAATTACGGATATTTGCCAACAATAACGAACTGATGCGTGTCGCCCTGTCCGGTGGTGATGTTGGCGAGCGTGAGTTGTCACGTCTGGCAGAAGAAGTGCGCCGCGAAATAGCCCTGCTGCCCAATGTGCCGCAAGTGAATTTGTTTGGTGTGCGCAATGAGGAAGTTTCAATTGAGGTTTCAGAAGAATCCCTGCGCCGGTATGGCTTAAATTTTTCAGATGTCGCGCAGGCCATTCGCGGCACATCCGTCAATGTGTCTTCAGGCAATATTCGCACAAAATTGGGAGATATGCAGCTACGCACCCGCCAAAGAGCGGATGATCAGCAGGATTTTGAAAACATCATCATCCGCCAGACCCCGGAGGGGGCAACCATACGCGTTGGCGATGTGGCCACCGTCAAAGACGGTTTTGCCGAGGTCAATATGATGGCCACAATGAATGGCGAGCATACCATATTGGTGCAAATTATGTCTGGCCCGAAAATGGATGTGGTTAAAATTGCCAAAGGCGTAAAGGCCTATATTGAGAAAAAACGTAAAGAACTCCCCTCTGGCGTCAGCCTGACTTTGTGGAATGACAGTTCAGAAGCCTATAGTGCACGGATCAACACCATCGGTTCAAATTTCATTTCTGGCCTGGTGTTGGTTCTGATTACCCTGATGCTGTTTTTACGACCCGCCATTGCTTTGTGGGTGGCAGCCGGTATAGCCACGGCTTTTGCCGGCGGCCTGGCTTTACTGCCATTGCTTGGCGTGTCATTTAATATGATCTCCACCTTCGCCTTTTTGCTGGTCATCGGGGTGATTGTTGATGATGCCATTATTGTTGGGGAGGCGATACACCGCAAAACGGAAGAAGGAATAAGTGGTCTGGCGGCCTCGGTCGAAGGCACTAAAATGGTCATCAAACCGGTGATCTTTGCGGTGCTGACCACGATGATTTTCTTTGCCCCCTGGATGTTTTTATCCGGGGCCACCAAGGAGTTTACCCGCGCTATTTCTTTGGTAGTGATCCTGGCACTGTTTTTCTCATTGGTTGAATCTCTGTTGATCCTTCCTTCACACCTTTCTCACCTGAAACCCTATAACCCGCACAGTCGTCTGGCCCGTTTTCAGGCGCGTATCGCCGACAGCATTATCTGGTTTGCCCACCATGTTTACCGGCCAATCATGAAGTTTGCGGTGCGAAAGCGCTATTTGACGGCGGCGGGCTTCATTGCTTCTGCGATCATGTCCGTTGGTTTGATGACCACGGGTATTGTGAAGTTCACCTTCATGCCGGAGACCGAATCCGATCAGGTGAATATTAATGTCACCCTGCCCCAGGGCACACCTTATTCGCGTACTCTGGAAGTGCTGGCGCAAATTCAGATCGCTGAAAAAAAGCTGGAAAAAGAAGTCAATGAGGGTGGCGGTGAGTTGATCGAAAACTGGTACACCCGCTCGCGTGAAAATAACGTGCTGGCCCTGGTTAAACTCTCGCCGCCCGAAACCCGCGCCATGAGTGCCAAAGAGGCAGCAGAGCGCCTGCGCGAACTCATTGGCGAGGTGCCCGATGCTGAAGAGATCAAGGTCGAGTATTTGAATAATAATAACGGGCCACCCTTGCAATTTGTTCTGAACTCCACAGACATGGAGGCCTTGACCCAGGCCGCCGATGAGCTGATGGCGCGTCTGCGCAGTTATGATGGCGTTCATAATGTGATCAATGATAGTCGTTCGGCCACAGATGAGGTGCAGTTCAAACTCAAGCCCGGCGCGGAATCCCTTGGCATTACCATTGCTGATGTAGCGCGCCAGGTTCGCCAGGGATTCTTTGGCGAGGCCGTTCAGCGCCTGCCAAGAGATGGCCGTGATGTCCGGGTGTATGTGCGCTATCCACGCAAGGATCGTGAATCGCTGGATTTTCTGAAAAAAATGCGTATTCGCACCAATGACGGGCGTGAGGTGCCGCTTTATTCGGTTGCCGAAATGACCTTCGCACCCGGTGTCAGCCAGATTCTGCGCCGGGAACGGCAACGCGCCATTATTGTCAGTGCCGAAGTTGTATCCGAACGTATCGGAGAAATTCAAAAAGATATGAAGGACAATTTTTTTAATGAATTTGATGCCAATAACCCCAAAGTGCATCGTGGTAATATCGGCCGCGCCCAGGGGCAGGCGGAATTCATGAAGGAGTTGATGACGCTTTCCCTGATTGCTTTTGGCGTGGCTTATATACTGGTTGCCATTGCCTTTCGCTCTTATGCCCAACCCTTGTTGATCCTGTTCGCAGCCATACCGTTCTGCTTCATGGGGGCGGTCCTTGGCCACCTTGTTCTTGGTCAATCCATGAATTTGTTCTCGCTATTGGGCTTCATGGCGGCGGCCGGTGTGGCGGTGAATGATAATCTGGTGCTGGTGGACTATGTGAACCGATTGCGCGCCAATGGCGTGGGTGGTGCCAGAGCGCTGGTGGAAGCCGGAACCGAGCGCTTTCGCCCGATTATCCTCACCTCACTGACCACTTTTGTCGGCCTGTTGCCGTTATTGCTGGCCAAATCCATTCAGGCGCAAGTGCTGATACCGGTGGCCATCGGCTTGTCATACGGGGTGTTGTTTGCGCTTTTTGTTACCTTGTTCTTTGTCCCGGCACTCTATGCCATAGGCGCGGATATTCGCCGCTTCTTCGTATGGTTGATCACCGGGGTCAAACAGCCACACTTTGGTGATAGTCTCGAAGAATTGCGTGATGAAGACGTGGATCATCTGGAGGTGTTGCCCGCAGAATAATACACGTTAACAATTATTAATCTGAAGAAAGCCTCCAGCACTTGCAGCCGGGGGCTTTCCCGTTAAATTCGCCATGAAATGCAAAAGGAACGCTTACATGAAAAAACATCTGCTGATTACGGGTGCAGCCATCGCCATGCTGGCGGCGTGCACACCGGCCAATGACACGAAACAGGCGGCCGATAAGGGCGCCACTATGGAAGAGGCCAAGGCTAGCCCCGAACTGGGCACCTTTGGAATTGATGAAGCGTCAATGGATGCTACCGTCAAGCCTGGTGATGATTTCTTTCGTTATGTGAACGGAACCTGGCTTGATACTTTTAAAATTCCGGCTGACCGCACCCGATATGGCTCGTTCACTGTCCTTGCCGAGAGATCCGAAAAACAGGTCCGGGACATTATTGAAAATGCTGCGGCCAAAGGCGGTGCCCAGGGTTCTGCAGAACAGAAAATTGGCGATCTTTATGCCAGCTTTATGGATACCGATACCATTGAAGCCAAGGGTATGAGCCCGATCCAGAATGATCTGGATAAAATTAATGTCGCCAAAAGTCTTGATGATGTTGCTGTTTTGATGTCATCACCTCAAATGCGTGCCGGCGGTATCTTTGGCGGCGGCGTGAATATTGATTCCAAAAAACCGGATCAATATGCCTTTACGATGGGCCATGCCGGTCTTGGTTTGCCGGACCGGGATTATTATCTGAAAGATGATCAGCGCTTTAAGGACATCCGTGTCGCCTATGTAAAATATATTGCCAATATGCTGGACCTGGCCGGTATTGAGGGCGCGGCGCAAAAGGCTGATGCCATTATGGCCATTGAAACAAAATTGGCCAAAGATCATTGGGAACGCAAGGATCGCCGCAACCGTGATCTGACCTATAATAAAATGACCATGGACGAGCTGGAAGAATTTGCACCGGGTTATCCCTGGCACAAGGCTGCCGAAGCAGCAGGTCTTGGGGATTTGGATACTTTGATTGTCCGCGAAAAAAGTGCGTTTCCTAAACTTGCCAAAGACTTTGCTGATACGTCGGTGGACGATTGGAAGGCGTTTATGACTTTCAAGACCCTTTCTAATTATGCGCGCTTTTTGCCAAAGGTTTATGGCGATGAAAGTTTTGCCTTTTACGGCAATACTTTGCGTGGTCAACCAAAGCAACGTGACCGGTGGAAACGCGGTGTGGCTATGGTCAGCGGCAATCTTGGCGAAGCCATTGGTCAGGTGTATGTGAAAAAATATTTCCCGCCGGAATCGAAAAAGAAAATGGTTGATCTGGTAGAAAACCTGCGCACAGCGCTGGGCCAGCATATCGATAATCTGGAATGGATGTCAGACGACACCAAAAAGGAGGCACACGCCAAACTGGCTGCCTTTACGCCAAAGATAGGGTATCCGGACAAGTGGAAAGATTATTCTTCCATGCAGATCAAGCGTGACGATCTTGTGGGTAATGTCCGCGCGGCTAATATGTGGGCCTATAATGATAATATTTCTAAACTTGGCCAACCGATTGATAAAGACGAGTGGTTTATGAGTCCGCAAACGGTAAATGCCTATTACAACCCGCCGCGCAATGAAATCGTATTTCCGGCGGCGATTTTGCAGGCGCCTTTCTTTGATCCCAACGCTGATCCAGCGGTCAATTATGGCGGCATTGGTGCGGTGATTGGTCATGAAATGGGCCATGGTTTTGATGACCAGGGCCGCAAATCCGATGGTACCGGCATGTTACGTGACTGGTGGACCGAGGAAGATGCCAAGGCCTTTGAAGCCCGCACAGCCAAGCTGGGCAAGCAATATGATCAGTTTGAGCCGGTCGAAGGCCACCATGTAAAAGGCGAGCTGACCATGGGTGAAAATATTGGCGATCTGGGCGGTTTGAACTTTGCCCTTAGTGCCTATAAACTTTCCCTCAAGGGCAAAGAGGCTCCGGTCATTGATGGTTTTTCCGGCGATCAACGCCTGTTTATGTCCTGGGCGCAGGTCTGGCGTAGTAAAACCCGTGATAAAGCGCTGATTAACCAGCTGACCACCGACCCACATTCACCGGGGCAATACCGGGCCAATGGTGTGGTGCGTAATATTGATGCCTGGTATGACGCCTTTAATGTTCAGCCTGGCGATGCCATGTATTTGCCACCCGAACAGCGGGTCAAAATCTGGTAAGATCAAGTTTCAGGTAAATTCCAAAGCCCGCGTCGGAACACTCCGGCGCGGGCTTTTTTTCAGGGCAATGTGACCGGATGCGTAAACACATAGTCATTATCTTGCATCGGGGTGTGGCAGGCAAAACACTCTTCAACAAATGCAGCATCGTTGCCATAAGGCTTCTGTTCATCTCCCAGCCAGCGGCCAAATCCCCAGCCGCCGGTTTGCATATATTTCTGCGCGTCTTTTACCATGAATTCCGCGTGGATAAATTTACCGGGCACCGTGGCTGTAGGCCAGTCCTCTTCATGCACCGTGTCCTTGAATACCAGTTTAGCCAGCATGGTGCCATCCGGCCAGGGGTTGGTGTGCCCGGAACGCGCCGCCTTGATGGCGATGTCATTACCTAATATGGCGCGTAACGACTCATTATCGGTGCGATGACTGACCGCAATAACCCGCCAGTCTTTATAATTCGCGGGCAAGGTTAATCCGTTCGGTGCCGGTGCGACCGTGCTTTCAGTGATGTTTTGCCTTTGTGTGTTCTGCGGGCTGCAAGCCACCGCCACGATCAGGCATCCTGAAAGAGTCATTATAATATATTTCGACATTTTCATTCCTTTTTGGTAAAAGTCAATGGTGCTTGACATGGTGGGCCGGGTGTATTATGTAAAGTTGAATTGACATTTGGAGTGTATCATGACCGCTTATAAACGCCAGTTTTTACTACGCTTTGCCGGGGTGCTAATCTTGTTTGCTGTCCTTGAGTGGGCGGCCGGACAGTTTTTGGTGCGCGATACCTGGCCTTATGTGTGGTCTGTTATCGGGTATATTTTACCTGCCCTGCCATTGTTTGCGATTATCCCGTTGGTAAATCATTATGCTGCCAACCGGCCAGATGAAGCGCTTTCAAAAAAACGACTGGCACCGGCGCGACGTTATATGATCCGGTTGGGGATCAGTATGTTTTTTTATGTTGTTGTTCTCATGTTTTCAGTGGCGGCGCTGAACCGTTTCGATCTGGCATTACAGATAAAAGTTATCATGGCGATATTGACGGCTTTACCCATTGGCGCAATTCTTTGGGCTGTTTCCAGTTTCATGTTTGATCAGGATGTGGATGAGTTCGAGCGTATGATCCTGGCCAGGTCTGTTATTGTCGCTGCAACATTAACTTTTTTCTTTACCGCCATTTGGGGGTTTTTGGAAAACTTCGCCGCCGCACCGGATTTTCCACTTTATATTGTTGTTGTCGTGTATTTTGGTCTATTCGGTATTGTTCAGCCATTTGTGCGCCGGGGGTTCAAATGAAAAATACACTTCGGGTATTGCGCGCCGAGCGCCGGTGGAGCCAGGCTGAGCTGGCGCAAAGGCTGGATGTTTCCCGCCAGAGCATAAATGCCATTGAAACCGGTAAGTATGATCCGTCCTTGCCACTGGCATTCAAGATCGCGCGCCTGTTTGAGAGCCGTATAGAAGATATTTTTGATGATGAATTTATCGTCGGTACTTAGGGTCTGGACCCATTAATTTGATCCATTCTGCGCGCGTGGGTTTTGAGGTTGAACAGGAGAAGGGGCGCAGGAAATACCAATATTTTCAAGCCATTTTGACGTATTCAACATCACAAGACGCCGCGCCCCTTTTTGTGTCGTCCTTCTTTTCCGAAAACCGGTTCCCACTTTTCGGGAAGGACTTTTGCGGGTTTGACAGGAAAAGCCAATCTGCGGCGCAAATGCGTCTCGCATAGGGATAAACCTGTGCTTCACCGCATTTGCTGGCATCTTGACCTTTCCTGTTAAACAGAATTGTATAAAATTAATGGGTCCAGACCCTAGCTGTAAAGCCTGCATCTTATCCCTTGGCGGTGTGTCTTTGCTGGCTATACTGCGCAGGCATTTACGCTATGCGGGTGTAGCTCAATGGTAGAGCAGCAGCTTCCCAAGCTGAATACGAGGGTTCGATTCCCTTCACCCGCTCCAGTTTTATGACATCATTAAAACATAATCTTAGAGTCGATTTCAAAATTTTATGTTGCATAATCAGCAATGTATGAATTTGGCGGCAAAATACTTACTGGCCCGAATTCAGTAAATCGCGGTCCATTCCTGCTCACGGAAATGCTTGATGACGCGGCGCAGGATCATTTGTTGCGTCCTTCTATTTCAGTGATCAGCTTTTTTGCTTTATCATGAAGGTCCGCCATGAACTCCCGATGGGTGTCGGTATAGAACCAGAGCGTTTGCAGTTCTGCCTTCAACTGAATGTCTGACTCAACCAGTTTTGCCAACGCATCAAGGGTGATTGAGGCTGGCATCGAAACGCCAAGCCGGTGACGGGCATCCAGGGCGGCATGAAGGCGCTTATTTAAATTGCTTTCAAAGCCACGTGCATGCTCAACCTGCGCGTAATATATTTGAATTCGACGGACCAAATCCTGATCGTGAAAAAGTTGAAATTCACCGGTATTCACAAGGGCGTCATAGGTGTGGCTGTTTCTGACAAATGTTCTTGCGGCCATGATCGCCATGTTTGCCGCATAGGGGTCATCACTTTGGAAAGGCAATATCTCGCGAACCGTAAAGTGTTCCTTCTCGTTCGCCAGGGGCGACTCCATCACATATGTCCGTCTTGGTGCGGCGCCCGCCTTTTTTAGTATTGCCTCAAGCGCCGACAAACGCCATTCAGCATTTTGGCTAACCAATACAGTTTCATTCAGATCGGCGCGCAAATCTACCGCAATCCGCTCAAGATATTTTTCCTCTTGCGCCCGAACCTGTTGCTGGTCATTCCAGTTTGCGACCTGCAGGCCGACAAAAACCCCGACAACCACGATCAGGAAATCAAGGAAAATCGCGGTCCATTCCTGCTCACGAAAGTGTTTTATGACGCGTCGCAGGATCATTGGCGGGCCTCTAACAGCGTTTTTGTCGTTTCAAGCTCTTGGCGAAGTTTCTTTGATAAAATGGGAACTTCCGCCTGGAGCACCTCCCAAAGATAAAACTTTTTGACCAACTGATTATCCTGACACGCCTTATCAATCGGGACATTTAAAAAAACCTGTCTTCGTTTTAGTGAATACTCCATGCCGTAATAGTGGGTAGAAAAATTGCGCATCTCCCCGATACCGATAATCGGGATGTCAGATAAAATCCTTTTTTGCGGCTGGTTTTCAAGAAAATCGAATCCTTG
Source organism: Robiginitomaculum sp. (assembly GCA_021776595.1). Taxonomy (GTDB): domain Bacteria; phylum Pseudomonadota; class Alphaproteobacteria; order Caulobacterales; family Maricaulaceae; genus Robiginitomaculum_B. Next base: position 13,722 of record JAJFFP010000091.1, read on the forward strand.
CTGCAGAAAATTATAGTTAAATAACATCTCTGAAAACCGTTTGCGCTCTATGGTTGATTGTTGCGACAGCAAAACCGGGTTTTCGGTCAGGTCCTGCAACGCATTGCGCTGTAAATGCAGACCATAAGTGAATTGAAGATAGTCAAAACTATTGTCGATCGTTTTACGGTTTTCTTCGTTTTCTATACAGGATTTTAATACCTCAAAGGCGTGTCCGACGATTTTCCGCGATTGCGCACTCTGCGGATCAAGCGCATCTAGCATGGCTAGGTTTGCGGTCATCTCGACGTCAAGGCGATCAAGCGCGCGGGCATATTCCTCCCGGTCGCCCCGCTGCTCATTCCAGTTTTGCACCTGCAAACCAACAAACACCCCGACCACCACGATTAGAAAATCAAGGAAAATGGCGGTCCATTCCTGATTGCGGAAATGTTTGATGACGCGGCGCAGGATCATGGCTTCTTCCCAGTCTTTTCAATACACCCATATCGTGTCATCCCGGCCCCCGCGCCGGGATCCATTGTGCTGTCGTTCTTCACCATAGGCCCCGGATAATTTCTGCCGAAATTTCCGGGGTGACACGGTTCGGTTCGTGTCTGGTCGCACAGAATCATGGCGCAAGCGCCTCCAAATTGTTTTCAAGCAGGTTTAGCAGGTTGGCTAATAATCCTGGCACAACGCTTTGCCACATATCCCAGGTCTGGAAAGATTTGACCAGCATGTTGTCCTGACAGGCCACATCAAGCGGTACAGACAGGATTATTGAATGAGAATTTTGTGAAAGAGTCGTGGAATGAATGACCTCAGTACGAGATTCTCGTGCACCTAATGTCAGGATTGGATTATTTTCCATGCGCTCTTCAAGGGGTAATCTCTCAAAAAACCTGCCTTCGCTTAACAAAAATTCGATCTGGTAGCGTGTATCGCTGAAAAGTTGACGTTCAGTCTTTGATTGTTGTGCAAGCATGGCCGGTGATTCCGTGAGCTCAAAAAGAGCCGTGGTGCGAATCATGGTGCCGGGGGTTCCAGAGATGGTGTCAATGCCATGATTAACAATCTGTCGGTTTTCAGGGCTGTCTTCACATAACAACAAAGTATCCAGCCCGTTTTGTGCCAATTTGAGTTGTTGTTTGGAGAATTTTTCCATTTCACGTAAGTCTGTCAAATTGGCATTGATTTCAGCTTTGTAGCGCTCAATGGCCATCTTGTAATCTTGCCGCGCTGCCTGCGCCGCATTCCAGTTACTCACCTGCAAACCGACAAAAACCCCGACCACAACGATGAGAAAATCAAGGAAAATGGCGGTCCATTCCTGCTGGCGAAAATGCTTGATTACACGGCGCAGGATCATTTTTTTCTCCCAGACTTTTCAAAACACCTATATCGTGTCATCCCGGCCCCCGTGCCGGGACCCATTATGCTGTCGTTCTTCACCATAGGCCCCGGATAATTTCTGCCGAAATTTCCGGGGTGACACATCAGGTTGGCGGGCAATGACGCGGCGCAAGATCATGGGGTTTTCTCAACCAACGGCTCGTCGCCCAACAGACGACGGATTTCCTGCACGCGGATTAAGACATTGGTTCGCCAATTCAGGTAATACCTTTGCGATTCGCGCAACTCATAGGCCGCATCCCGAAATTTTTTGTCCTGCACCATGCTTTCAAAATCATAGTCACCAATGGCCGAAAGCGGAAAATCTTTGGCAAAGTACACATAATCAGCACTTGTATCATAGTCAAAATGCGCCGTGAAATCACGCATGTATTCAGTCTGTATTGCCCGAATAGAACTGACACTCTGATCCCATTGATCAAGAAAGCTGTTATGGTTGATCAGTGTGCTCAGCAGGTTTTTATCACGGATCAGGGATGATTGACCGCTTGATAACATCTCGGTGAATGTTCCTGATTTATCGGGGCTGCTCCAATAAAAATAGGCAAACCGTAAGCCTCTTTCAAATTGTTCGGCTTTTTCTGGAACAAGACATTGGGCATCAAGTGCATCGATAATGGTTTGCATTGCATCCAATGTATTACGATGAAACGCGACGCTTTCTCGTGCGCCATCTTCAATCTGCGCAAAATCAGCGCGCAACTGTTCCAACAGGATTGTTTCGTCTCGTAAATCCTGCCGAGACTCATTCCAGGTTGTGATTTGAAATGCGATTAAAACACCAAAAACAACGATTAGAAAATCAAGGAAAATGGCGGTCCATTCCTGCTCACGGAAATGCTTGATAACGCGGCGAAGGATCATTTTTTGCCCCCAAAAGATAACACAAGGCCTTGTATCACAACTTTTCTGACCTGTAATGGATTTGTAAAATGGTGGTGAGAATTCCCAGGCTGCATTCGGAGGTTTGATTCACTTCACCCGCTCCAGCGCCTGGCTACCCCTTGGAAAGGCGGTACCAAAGCGGTGAGCAAAGTATTTGGCAATATCGCGGGCATTATCAATAAAGCGGTTTCCATTTGCCTCTTTTACTTTTGCAAAGGGGCCCACATCCACGTCTTTTCCAAGCACAAGGGTGGGGCAGTTTTGGTGCGCCGCGCCCAGTAATGCCACCAATCCTTCGCGGGGCCGGGAAAGTTCTTGTGGGCGGATGTCCAATCCCTCTTTTAGTGCCGGGTAATAAGACAGCACACCCCAGAGCTCGGCACATTCGGGGCAAAACTCCCGCCGGTCATTGTCATAAAAACCGGGGGTGAGCAGAAATAATATATCTTTCATGTCAGCGCTCGTCCTTTGGTTTGGTCACCAGTATGACCAGTGCGATACCGCCAAGAATAATGAGGCAGGAGAGCACAAAGCGCAAGTTAAGTGGCTCCCCCACCACCACCATACCGCCCAGGGCAGCCAGCCCCGGCACACTTAATTGGGCAACGCCTGCGTAGGTTGCGGTCAGGCCTTTCAGCGCCATATACCAGATTGTATAGCCAAGGCCGGAAGTGATTATGCCAGCGCTTAGCGCTAATAGTATGCCTTTGGCACTGGGGGGTATTTCGGGAAGCAACAGAAAAACAGGTGCCGATAATACCAGCGCCAGAACTGCCGCTTTGGCAAAATTACCGGCGGTTTGTCGTGTCGGGTTATCAAGTCCGCGACCCCGCAGGGAATACAAGCCCCAGCATATACCGGCAATCGCCATCATTACGGCCCCCAAAGGAGAGGGCGGCGAAAGCGAAGGCCCCAGAAGCAGCAGAAGGCCAGTTATGGCCAAGCCAACACCTGCCCATTGCACAAGGCCCAATCGCTCCCCCTGCCAAAGCCCGCTTCCCAGCATGGTGATCTGCACCAGCGCAAAAAGGATCAGCGCCCCGGTGCCTGTTGGCAAGCTGATATAGGCAATTGAGAAAAATCCGGCATAGCCAAGCAAAGCCAACGCCGACCGCCATTGACCTGCCTTCAGGCTGTGTTTTGGCCCTGCAAGCAGGGTTAACGCCAAAGCGCCGGAAACCAGCCGGATCAGCGTGAAGCTCCAGGGGCCAATTTCATGATTTAAGAGCGCCAGACGCGCCAGCACAGAATTGGCGGCAAAGGCGACCAACGCCAGTACGGTGAAAATCAGGATACGCACGTTCATCGTTCCTGGAGCCAGAGCCCGTCAGCATAACCGGCTAAACCCGGTGTCAGAAAAATCTGCACATTATTCATCAGAAACACTTAAAATCATCATCACCAACAGGCTGGCAATGCTCTGGCCAACCGCGTTCCCGCCAATAGGCAGGAAAATCAAGCGCCTCGACCAGCCGCTTAAAACGCGGATTGCCCCGTATGCTGGCAAGCGTCTTGGTGTTTTGCATAGGGCCAACGTAAGGATCCTGACCAAGAGTAGAAAAATGTTCGAGCATATCCAGCAAATGCTCAGCCCCCAAAGCGGCGTAATGCGCTTCTACGCTCACCCAGATTGAGTATGCCGCTTCGGGCATTTGAAAATCAGGTTGCGGGTTTTTTGCCTGCTCGATCAAGGCAAGATAAATGGTATTTATTTCAGGGCTTATAGAGCCATATTTTGTTAAGGTGGTCAGGGCTTCGTCATACTTTCCGGCTTCAATCTGGATGGCCATCTTCAACTCTGTGGCAACAGGCCAGTTTCCTACGAGCGGAGCCAGCATGGCTATGGCTTCATCTTGTCTGCCTATTGATCTCAATCCTCTTCCTACCGCCCAGCGATAGAGCGGATTTAAAGGATCCAGCTCCAGGGCCCGTTTTGCCAGCTTGATGCTCTTTTCATGGGCACCGAGATAGTTCAGCATTTCGCTGTAATCTTCCAGCGTCGTATGATCGTCCGGTTCAATAGCCAAAGCGCGCCGATACGCATTCTCTGCGGCGACCCACTGGCCCATCATGCGCAAGGCATTGCCCCAGGCATGTTGCGCCAGGGCCAGATCCGGAGCCAACTCTACGGCCCGGCGCGCCGTGCGCAGGGTTTTGGTCCGGTAGGTCATGCGCATGACGACCTGATCCTGTTCTTCACTAAAATACACGGGGATGACTTCATAAACCAGCGATAGCGCCGCCCAGGCAGCGGCAAAATCCGGCTCTAACTTGACCGCACGCTCCAGCTTTTCTTTGGCGGGGTAAAGGCTATCGTAACGACGTATCCACAGGGCCTTGCCCTCAAGGTATAATTTATAGGCTTCCGGGTTACCCGTTCGATTATCCCGCAGCTTTTGCGACTGCACACCCATTGGCGCGCGCAGGGCCGCGCCAATGGCATTGGCGATTTCCTCCTGCACCTGAAATATATCCTCAAGTTTTCGGTCATAGGTCTGTGACCACAGGTGAAACCCGTCTTTCGCCTTGATAAGCTGTGCGGTTATGCGCAAGGCATCGCCGTCTGTGCGCACACTGCCTTCCAGTATATGCGCAACGCCCAGTTTCTCCCCAATGGCGCGCAGGTCCTTGTTTTGCCCTTTGAACTGGAAAGACGATGTGCGCCCGGCCACCTGAAGCACACCGGCTTGCGCCAATACATTGAGAATTTCTTCGGAAAGGCCATCAGCAAAATATTCCTGATCGCTATTGACGCTCATATCCACAAACGGCAGCACCGTTATAGAGGCCTCCATCGATGCCGTTGCGCTCTTGGGTGCAGATGAGGGCGTAATTTGCTGCCACACGACCATCGAGCCAACCAGTATCAGCCCGGCAACAATTACATAATCCAGCGTTCGCTCTGTCTTTACGCTTGCACGTTCACCCTGGGCCACCGCTTCGGTGCGTTTAACCCCCTGTGGGGTCATCTCAAATGCCCAGGCCAGAAGAAGCGCAATGGGAAAGCCAATGATCAGTGTGGCAATCACAAATCCGTCAAACCAGTCCGGCAGACCGATGGCATTTTCCAGCGTTCCCGCCACTTGTGCCAACAGCCAGCCAACCACCGCATAAACCCCGGCCACCCGGAAAATATTACGGCGCCGCAGTTCGTGTAAAAGCCCGTTCACTGATGACCCCCTATTGATAACCCTTGCCCTTTTTCAGAGCCGTTTCTTATCATTATGCCGTTACTATCACAGTTCTTTCGATATGTATCCAAAGTAGAGAATCGCTGTTTCATATGCGGTATAGCGGGCATAGATAATCATGAATGTTTTTATGAAACAGATCTGCTCTGGCGCAGCTTTTGGGCCACGAGTTTGATGATCCGTCGCCACCGTGACCAGGCAATAATTCCAGAGGCAGCAAATCCGTGCATTCCACCAGTAAAATGCCTGTATCCCACATAATATTTCAAAAATACCAGCTCAAATTCGCTAAACAGCCGAACAAGCAGTGTGAACCAGGGTTTTGGAGCCAGGGTTTTAGCCTGCAGATTTGTATAATGATTATATTTTGCCGCCAAATGCCCCAGTGAGCGCCACGAATAATGCAAGGCAATATGTGAAAGCTGACCGGTAAGGTGACCATCTGCTTCAACCGTATCGTGGGTCGGGCTGGACGAAAAACGCATCACCCGGCGATCATAAAGCCGGACATAATTATGGTAATCCGCCCATAACCGAGGTCGGTCGCGGCCCGGATAGACCATAGTCTGATGAAAACGGTATCCCGACAATGGCGGCGTTCCACAATGCCAGATTGACCGAATTTCCTCCACCAGCTCCGCACTCAATACCTCGTCAGCATCCAGATTGAGCACCCAGTCATGGCGACATTGCCTTTCAGCAAAGCGTTTTTGCGGTCCATAACCCTGCCAGTCGTGGTGGAAAATTTTAGCCCCGGCGGCCTGTGCAATACGCATTGTATCATCGGTGCTTCCTGAATCGATGACAATGATTTCGTCGGCCAGTCCTTTGACAGAAGCCAGTGTTCTGCCGATACGGTCAGCTTCGTTTTTGGCAATGATAAAACACGATAGTGGCAATGGTTCTGTCATCGTCATTCCTGGTGCTCCAGAACCGCCATGCGAAAACTGGCCAGTTCTTGAACATCGGTTAAACGCCCCAATGCCAATGCCCGCCGGTCCATGTTCAGATCGCGTTGTTGCAAAGTTCGCGACAACTGCAAACCTTCCAGTGTGCGGCACCGGCTAAGGGCCACATAGGCCTGCCCATGGGCAAACAGGCCCCGGCGTAAATCCACATAGACATTATCCAGTGTTTGCCCTTGTGCCTTGTGGATCGTCAAGGCCCAGGCAAGCCGCAGGGGGAATTGCCTGAACGTACCGACAATTTCTTTTTTGAGTTGTTTGTTTTCAGCATCATACCCATAGCGTATGCGTTCCCATACACCGGGTTTAACGTCATGGGTTTGCTCATCAATTCGGACGCTAAGGCGCTCTGGCGTTGTTTCAATAATATCCGCCAGCGTGCCATTGACCCAGCGTTTGTCAGGGTCGTTTTGCAACATAATCACCCGCGCCCCCGGTTTTAGAAACAGCGGCGCTTCGGTTGGGAACAATCGTGGGTCAAACTCACCTTTGACCTGTGCCTCATAGGCCTGAACATTGCCCGGCAAATCGTCCAGGCGGCGGTGATTAATGTTAAAGGCGGCATTATTGGTGCCGGTCAGCACCACATGGGTTTTTGAAGCCTCAACCGGATCCAGGGATGAAACGCAGGATTGCAGAATTTCCATCTGGTTCTGGTCCAGCTCTCCTTTGCGCACACCGGCCAACACGTCCAAAAACACCGGGTCGGACTGGCGAAAAACTTCCGTGAGTTCAATCAGGCGAAAATTTGCTTCGCGAAAACAGGAAGGGGAGAAAAAATAACTGCCGCCGTGGGTTTCTTCCAGATAGCTTTCAATTCCCTGTTCTATGACCGGCGGCAATTGATAGGGATCACCCACCAGCACCATTTGCACCCCGCCAAACGGGGCATCAACGCCCCGGTTAAGCCGCAATGACAGGTCAATGGCGGCCATCACATCGGCGCGGATCATCGAAACTTCGTCGATAACCAATGTGTTTATGGCGCGCAAAGCGCGCGCATAGCGTATCCGCTTGACATCCCCCGGCTCGATCAGGCGCGGCGGCAGGCGGAAAAACGAATGTATGGTTTGCCCGCCGGCATTCAGCGCGGCAATACCCGTGGGGGCCAGCACGGCGGTAGTCTCGCGATTACGGGCCACAAAGGATTTGAGCAAGGTGGTCTTGCCGGTCCCGGCGCGCCCGGTCAGGTAAACATTGGCGCGACTTTTCTCCAGCACCTCCAGCACCGGGGCATAGGTCTCATGGTTTATCAATGATGGTTCTTGCGATGACATATCGCATTTATGGCATAAATTACGGCGTCGTTAGGGCCAGATGCAGTAAATTTATCCCCATGAGGCCAATACAATTATGCCTTGGATTTGGCGTCCCGCTTAAACATGAGCGTGGAGCCCAGTAATATTACGCCCATGATTATCCCTGGCGTGATGGAGCGCGGCAAGACTTTGTCCAGCGTTACCGGTGAGCCACTGGGGGCAATAAAAACAAAGAAATAGGTTGCAAGACCCAGCGCCCCCAAAACCAGCGGCAGCAATAGCGCCGCACCATAGCGCGCCGATCCGTGTAATTTTTTCTGGATCAGGTAAGAAGCGCCATAAGGTATGACCGCAGTCAGGATAATCATGATGGCGGTGGAAATGACAAAATTAAGCTGCGTCATCAATTCAAAGGCCACCGCGTATTTCATATAACTGTAAATCAGAAGAAAAATGATAAAGCCAACATGGTGTTTGTATTTCATAATGTCGCCACCTGTTTACTGAAAAATATGACCCCTATGCCTTTGGTCTTGCAGGCACAAGTTACACTTTCTACATAATATTGATTGTTTTGAAGTTATATATTTCAGCCAGATACTGACTTTGAAATTTGGCATCAGGTCAATGGCTCTCATCGCGAGACGGGCACGTTGCATCGCATATTCAAGAACTTGCCTAATGGCTCAACCGCCGGGTGTGGCCGCCGATCCTGCCAATATGCCCCCATCAATGGTCAGCTCGGCCCCGGTGATATAGGCCGCTTCGTCCGAAGCTAACAGGACGGCCAGCGCAGCGACTTCCTCCGGCGTGCCAAAGCGCTGCATTGGCGTATCGGCGACCAGCGCCTTCATGCGCGCTTCGCGGTTCGGCCCGTCCCCTAACATGGACTCCCACATGGGGGTGAGAATGGCCGCCGGGTGGATGGAGTTACAGCGGATATTCAGCCCTTGTTGGGCGCAATAAAGCGCCACGGTTTTGCTGTGATTGCGGATCGCTGCCTTGGAGGCGGCATAGGCCGCTGCCGCCGGAATACCGACCATGCCGGAGCGTGAGGAAATATTGATGATCGAGCCCGAAGGTTGTCCCCGCATGGCGGCGATGCCATAACGACAACCCATAAACGTGCCATCCAGATTGACCGCGTGGACGGCGCGCCAGTCCGCAAGAGATGCGTTTTCGGGATCGTGGTTGGTCATGCCTGCCTCGAAGCCGGTAATGCCCGCATTATTGACCAGCACATTCAGTTCAGGAAGGGTTTTGGCGATGTGCCCCCAGTCCGCTTCCCTGGCCACATCCAGTTTGAGAAAATTCGCGCCCATGCCTTGTGCGGTTTGTGCACCATTTTTGACGTCAATATCGGTTACATAAACCTGTGCGCCTTCGGCGATAAAGGCCCGTGCAATGGTTTCGCCAATGCCGCGCGCAGCACCGGTTACAAGGCAGGTTTTGCCTTTTAGTCGTGTCATTTTGATTACCCTTTGAGAAGATAAGAAAGTATGGGCGTATTTCGCCCGCGTTTCGTCTGTGCCGGTTATGAGCGTCAGTTGCTATAGATTGCGCGTGTTCATTGGCTTATCTCCTCAAGATGGCCCCGTATCACATGAAAACAATATGAGGTCAATCAGAGGCACGATTACCCATAACATAGCGTGGCCCCGCGCCCCATTGGCTGGCTTTATCGCCTGCATTATAGAGCGCGCATTTTTTTAGCGACAAACATCCACAGCCCATGCAGCCGGTCAAGGTCTCGCGCAAGCGTTGCAGGGTGGTTATCCGCTCGTCAATCTTGTCCTTAAAACTGCGACTTATACGCTCCCAGTCGCGTTTCGTGGGTGTTCGCCCCTGGGGACGAAGGTCCAGTTCGGCGCGGATTTCTTTCAAGGTAAAGCCCAGTTTCTGGGTAATGATAATAAAGGAAATCCGACGAATGTCGGCCGGTTCAAACACACGCCGCCCGGCCGCATCGCGTGTGGATTGTATCAGACCCTCCATCTCATAATGGCGGATGGCCGATATCGCTATGCCGGTTCTGGCGGCGACCTTGCCGATTAAAAAAGCCTTGCGTTTAACGGTCAAAACATACTCCTGAAAAAAGTGCTTGACCTCAAGTTAACTTGAGGTCGTAGGGTATGACAAGCCTGAGAGGCAATTTTGTAAAAGGAAGAGAAAAATGAGTGTTGGCGTATTAGAACATATAAACCTTACGGTAAGCGATCCGGATATCACCGCGGCGCGACTTTGCGCCTTGTTTGGCTGGAAAGTGCGCTGGTCGGGCAAAGCCATCAGTAATGGCTATACGGTGCATGTTGGTGGCAAACAATCTTATCTGGCGGTATATTCCAAAGGGGCACCCTCGCGAAACCATGCCAGCTCTTATGATCGGGTCAGTGGTTTGAACCATGTGGGCGTGGTGGTGGATGATTTGGAAAGTGTGCACAAAAAGGTCACGGATGCCGGGTTTGAAACCTACAACTTTGGCGATTATGAACCTGGCCGCCGGTTTTATTTTCGTGACCCCGACGGCATTGAGTTTGAAGTCATCAGCTATCAGGACACGTCCGCTACGCTAAAAAAAAGTCTGACATCATGATAACGCAAATCCTGAAAAGATTGGGCACCATGGCCGAGGCAGGCAGTTATTATAAATAGCTTGCTTCGTGCCGCATTGGCCGTGTAATTAGCCTGAAAAGCAATCTTCGGGGGGAAGTTATGCCAATCAAATTCTTCTATATGTGTTCCGTAATGACGTTGGCGCTCAATGCCTGTTCACAGGCACCCGCGCCCGCCTCTAACGTGGCATTTGATGCCGAAATACCGGAATATTTCCTTTTACGACCGGATGTTGAAAAGGCTTATGGCTATTCCCATGCGGTCAAAATCGGCAATGACCTCAAAATCTCCGGTGCCGTCAGTATGGACGCCAAGGGCAACCCGACCGCCATTGGCGATCTGGAACAACAGATGAAAAACGCCTATGCTGATCTGGGCAAGGTGCTGGCGCACTATGGTTATGATTTTGATGATGTCATTGTTGAAAATGTCTTCACCACCGATATGGCG
>JAJFFP010000092.1 GCA_021776595.1 Robiginitomaculum sp.
TGATGCTGCATCAGGGCCAACTGGCTTGCCGGCGCAAGGAGTTTTGCCAGCCCCGGCAACAGAAAATACAGGGCCAGCAAGAGGCGGCCAGTCCCTGTAAAAATCTGCGATGTTTTATCCTGTGCCATAAAATCCCCTGTGTCTGTTCTCTTACTATACCGTGTGGGGTAAGAAATCGAGGATATTTATGGCGGTATCAGAACCATTCAAGACCTATATCTGTGAGTTATTATCAGGGCTGGGGGAGGTCACAACGCGCCATATGTTTGGCGGTGCCGGGATATATTGTGACGGGGTGATGTTCGCCCTGATCGCCGATGAAGTGTTGTATCTAAAAGTTGATGAGGCCCTGAAAGCCGATTTGCTGGTATTTGGCTGTGGCCCTTTCATGGTGGATTTTGGCAAAGGCGATGGACCCAGACCCATGAATGGCTATTGGTCCATGCCCCCAAACGCACTGGATGACCCGGATGAAGCCTGTCAATGGGGGCATCGAGCGCTTGATTTTGCCCTTCAGGTGCAAAGACAGAAAAAACCAAAAAAGAAAAAGAAAAAAAGATAATCTAATTGGAAACCGAGTTTTCCAGCTTGGCCAGCAGCGTAGCGTCTATGCGCCCGGTCTGGGCAAGCCCCAGATCGCGCTCATAGGCAATGATTGCCTGGCGGGTAGAGCGGCCCGGATTGCCATCGGCAGGACCCGGTTTATAGCCAAGACGCGCCAGTAAAACCTGGGCACGGGCAATGCTGGGGGCGGTGTTTAACTGGGGTCTGGCCCAGGTGATATTACGGAAGATACCATTGGCGGCCAGATCAAGCGGCCGGGGGCGAAAACTGGTAATAATCGCTTCGGCTTCGCTTTTGGTTGCAGGAGATAAATTGGCCCCGATTTCATCAGCGCGCGCTTTGGCTCCATCATCACCGGCTTTGGCAGCGATGGAATACCAGGCAAAGGCCTGGGCCAAAGATTCGGGGACACCAAGGCCCTGCTCATATAAAAATGCCAGATTGTATTGAGAGTTGGTCAGACCCATGCGTGCCGCTTCCTGAAACCATTTTGCCGCCTGTTCATAGCTCTGCGGTAAGCCATTGCCTTCGGCATAGACCATGGCCAGATTGTGCATGGCGCGGCGATTGCCGCCATTGGCCGATCGCTCGGTCCAGCGCCGTGCTTCTTTTATATCCTTGGGAACGCCAGTGCCTTCCTCAAAAAGTTTGCCAAGGCGGTATTGGGCAATGGGCAGGCCGCGATTGGCGGCCTGTTGCATGAGTTTGACGCCTTCTTGCATATCTCCGGCATCCAGTTTGGCCGAGGCCAGTTGAAACTGGGCAATGGGATCGCCATTGGCGGCGGCCTGTTGAATGGTTAAGCGCTGGTTTGTGTTCCGGGTGGGCGGCGTCGCGGTGGTGTTGCGCGCCACCACAGGCTGGATGACCGCTTTACCCGGTTGTTCCAGCGGGGCGCTGCTGACCGGTGTGGTGGGTTGTGGTGTGGGTGTGATGGTGGTTTGTGCGCTTGCGGTTTTTACGGGGCGTCTGGTCTGTGACTTTACCGGTGGCTTTTGTTGCCCGGATCGTCCGGCTGTGCGGTTCTTCACAGGTGACTTCGCGACTTTATTTATGTTTTTGGGCGCTTCATTGATGGAGGCGCGCTCTGTAATTTGGTTTTCACCGCCATCCAGTTCCGGGTCTTGCGCCTGACCTTCGCCGGCTATGGCATCCACCGGGTTTAGCAACTGAGCGCTTTGCGCAGGCTTTGCCGCTCCATCAATCAGCGGATCCCATTCTGATCCTGCATCAGCAACGGCATCGGTTCCGGCAGGGGCTTTGCCAAGCCCCATAAAGGCCATGCCACCGGCACCAGCCAGAGTGATAATGGCAATCACACTGGCGGCCACTAAAAATTTACGCGATCCACCACTGGCTACAGCTTTATCATGGCGCGGATTTTGCTCGCCGGACATGCGCACTGAACGGCGCGCGGCGGAGAGAAATTCTGAATCAGCCGTGGCACCGGCCGGCGCGTATTGGGCGGTATCCATTGGCGAATAGAGCGGCGAGATAACAGTTTCGGGGGCGCTTTGCGGGTCCTCCTCCGTGTGGGCGAAAGGTGCCGTATCCAGATCGGGCGATAATGGCGGTAGCGATGGTGCGGCATCATCATCAAACTGCATGGGCGGTGTCAGCACCTCTTCCAGTGCAGGGTTGATCGAAGAGGCGGTGGACGCATCGGGGAGAGTTACGCCATCATAACCTTGAAGATTGGTGTCATGGCCTGGATCAAAGGGCGGTGGGTTTTTAACCACGCCCTCCAGTGCTTCCAGCCGTTCAGCCAGCGCCAGCATGGCCCGTTGCACGGGACTGTCTTCATCTTCGGTATCACTGGTTTTTGTATCCAGCCGGTCCTGAATACGCTGCAAGGCGTCTTCCACCATTTTGGCGGTGCGTTCTTCCGAGGCGATAATGCGCGCTTCCAGGCTGTCTTCTGCGCCGCGCTGTGCCTCAACGATATTGAGTTTTTCTTCCAGCCGGGTCATCGCCCCGGTCAGACCATCGCCGATTTTATCAATGGCGCTGGCATGGTCATTCTGAAATTCGGTGAAGCGCGCATCCAGCATTTTATCAAGGCTGATGGCGGTATTACGCTCGGCTTCGCAAAAGCGATGGTCTATGGCACTGCCCAGTTTGCCAACCTCACCGGCAATGCGCTCCAGCGTATCGGCATGGCGTTTTTCAGAATTGGCAATATGACCGCGAACTGCACGCAAAGAAGCCTCAAACTTTTCAAGGCGGGGTGCCGCAGCCTGCGCCTCGATCTGTGCGGCCAACTGGCCACGGGTCTGGGCCACCACATGGATCAGTTCTTCACTTAATGTTTTGAAACGCCGGTTGAAGGTATCAGACAGTCCCGCCTGGCTGTTTTCTCCGGCCTGTTTCTCGGTCTGCCGCAGACGCTTTTCCAGTGCATCCATGCTGGCTTCAAGGGCGCGCACCGCATGATCGGTTGAGCGCTCTGCGGTGCTCAGGCGCTGGCTTAATTCATCGGAGCGATTATTGACCAGCTCCAGTTCCTTGGATAGCTCATGGCGTGTCTGGTCCAGTTGCAATTCGGTATGTTCGGCCACCGTATCAATGCGCCGCGCCGTATCTTCCGTGGCCCGGTCCACCTTGTACCCGACACGATCAATTTCCTCGCGGGTTTTGGCGGTTACGGTTTCAAGGGCATCGAGTGAATTCTCCAGCTTTCCGGTCAGATTGTCATGAACCTTCTCCATACCTTCAAGGCGGGTCAGAAGGCCAAGAACCGTCTGGTCAATCCCGGTTATGGCCAGGGTGGAGCGCCGTTCGGCCGCCTCCAGCCGCGCCGTCAATTCTTCAAGGGCGTCCTGGGATTCTGGATAGTTTGCATTGCTGCCAAGAATGGAAAGAGAGCCGGGGGCGGTAAAGCGGGCGCGCTCTTGCGCCGGGGCAAAGTTATCGTTCAGCAGGCGCTGATTCATCCACTCGCCCAGGGTCATGCCAGCACGCTGGGCAGCGGCTTTGGCGGCTTCGCGCGCGCGCGGGTCGATTCCTTTTACGCTCCACGGGCCAGTGGCCATCCGAATCACTCCCCTATTCGACAGATATTAAGTTAGTCATACCAACATGCGGTGTAAACATGCGGTAATACACACAATATACGGGGTAATTCCAGATGGTATTCCCGGTAACACCGTGTCAATCTTGGTTAACAAATGCGCCTATATTGTTAAGATCGCGTAAATATGGTTAATGAAAATTCATATTTATGAGGGGAAAAGTTCTTTGAATTCAACACCAAAAGCCAGATATGTTAAACTGGAAAACCTGCCGCAGGTTGCGCCCAAAACCATGGTGGCGCGGGCCAAAGATTTTTATGAACGGATGCGCCGCCGTCGCACCGTGCGGGATTTTTCGGATAAGGCCATACCGCAAGAGGTGATAGAGTATGCCATTCGCACCGCCGGTAGTGCGCCCTCTGGTGCCAATAAACAGCCCTGGAGTTTTGTTGCCATCAGTGACCCTTCCTTAAAAACGCAAATCCGTATTGAAGCAGAAAAGGAGGAAAAGGAGTTTTATGCCGGCAAGGCCGGCAAGGAATGGCTGCGCGATCTGGCGCATTTAGGCACCGATGAACACAAGCCCTTTCTGGAAACAGCGCCCTGGCTGATTGTGGTGTTTCAGAAGAATTATGATATCGACCCGCAAACCCGGAACCGCTCAAAAAATTATTATATCCATGAGAGCGTGGGTCTGGCCTGTGGCCTGCTGATCGCCAGCCTGCATCAGGCGGGGCTGGCGACCCTGACCCACACCCCCAGCCCGATGAATTTTCTGCGTGACCTTTTGGGCCGCCCCAAAAATGAACGGGCGGTGATGATTGTGGTTGCCGGCTATGCGGCAAAAGATGTTATGGTGCCTGACATAACGCGCAAGGCGCTCGAAGAAATCGCCGTTTTCAAAACAACATAAGGGCCGGGTTATCACCTTAGGTCCTGGGGAATGAACATGATGGAGAAATGTCATGATCAACGACCTGTGCTTACAAGCAAATTATTGTAAAGCCACATCACCGCTCTACGCCGCTCTCTTTGAAAGTCTGGTAGAAGTGTTTAAGGCAAAACAATCCGGTATCAGCACTACGGACCTTGAAGGGTTTTTTCAAACAATAAATTCCTGCTGGCAGGATCGCTCCTTCACCAATTTTTTTGAACGGCCATTACTGCTGGCCGGTGCGTTGCATGCACAGGCACTGCAAGGCCATGCCCCCGCACTGGCAGAGTTTTATGCAAGTTGCGGCGGCCATTTTATGCCTTCGCAAAAACCGGATTTGGCCAAGGCAATAAAAACGGTGCTTGGTGAAAATTATCAGGAAATGATCCCGTTTTGGGCGCAAACCACCATTCAGACCAATGAAACCTCAAGAGGCCCGGCCTGGCTGTTACCCTTATTGGCGCATTGGTCCGTAAAGAAGCAACACATAACGCTGATTGAGTTGGGGTGCAGTGCCGGGCTGGGGCTGGTGGCTGATGGTTATGGGTATAAGGTGGCGGGCCCCAAGGACCATCAATGGTCACAATCAGGTCAGCCGTGTTTTGAGGTTTTGCTCAGCAGTGCAGGTGCAGAAAAGGCATTCTCATCACTGGATAACCTGCCGGTGCTTGGCGCCGCTATTACGCAGCGCATTGGCTGTGATCTAAACCCGCTTGATTGTCGCGATGCGAAGCAAAAACGAATTTTAGAAGCCCTGATCTGGCCGGATAATATGCCGCGACTGATGCGCTTGCGGGCCGCCATAGAGACGCAGGGCCAGTATGATGTGCGTTTTGAGCGCGGCGATATGGTCGATTGCATCAAGCGCCTAAGCCGGCGCGATTTTGAAAACACACCTATGATCTGTCTGTTTAACACGGTGGCCAGTTGTTATCTGGGCGATCCGCACTATGGGCGTTTGCGCGCTGCCATAACAGGTGCCTTTAACGGCCCCTGGGCCGATAAAGACTGTCTGTGGATCGAACTTGAAATGCCGCGCATGGATGAGCGCCTGCCGGATTATACCATTGGTAAAGAGCAATTGATAAAGGTCCACCAGCGGTACGGGCAAAGCGGAATGCAGACACACTATTTTGGTGCCGGAGCGGCACACCCTAAAGAGATTGAGGTTTATTGACGACTAGTCGCAACCGCCAACGGAAGGGTCATTACTATCCTCCCATATGGATTTTCCCTTGCATTTGCCTGAATCAATCAGACTTTTGCAATCGAGCATGCCTTTGCACACACACCCGCCAAAACCCTTGTCGGTCTCGGTGCATTCCCATTTCTGGGTCTGGTTGGTGGTGATGCTGTTGGCGGCGTTTTCAAAACGCTTGCTACGTTTAAGTGTGGCCCGATAGGGTTTCACTTTGGCTATTGTGGTTTGTTTGACCACGCGCTTTGCACTGGATTGTGCGGCCATTGACGGTGTGGCCAGCATTGAAAACGCAAACAAGAAAGCAAACAGGATTGCCAGATATTTTAACATGATATTTCTCCCCATAGGCGGAAAACAATTTTCCGTTATTTCGTCCCTGGGGCCAAGGTAACATATTTAGATAAAAAAGGCATCAGACACCAAAAAGAATGTAAATGCCGGTCAATTCATCATGGCGTTTTGTAACGCCTGAAGGTAACCCAGCCTGTCCTGCAGTTTGCGGCGCGCGTCATCACTTTTGGCATCCGCCAAGTCTTCTTCGGTATTGCGCAGGTCCTTAGCCACTTTGGCGGCGTCCAGCGTGGCTAGGTCCACCGCTGCTTCGGCGAGGATAATCAGGCCCGCCGGTGTCACATCGGCAAAGCCGCCGCGCAAAAACATGCGCCGGGTTTCTGCGCCGTCCTTAATGCTGATCGCCCCCATGCGAATGGTGGTCATCACCGGGGCATGGTTGGGCAGAACCCCAAAATCGCCTTCTTCGCCGGGCACATCGACGCCGTCCACTTCTCCCGAAAAAAGCTCACGTTCCGGGGAAACCAGTGAAAATTGTAATCTAGCCGTCATCATCACTACCCTTGCGCCTGAGCGCTCTTCAACCTGGTCTCAAAAAGGCGGATCGCCTTTTCAAATTTATCGCGGCAATCAGGGTTGCAAAATCCAACCACTTCACCGCGATAAAGACTTAAAGCATTGGCACTGACCGGATCACCGGACCAGGGACACACATCATTGATGCAGTCCGCCAGGCCCAGTATCTGTTCAGCGCCTGCCATTACGCCGCTTCGGCGGCCATGCGTTCCGCCTTTTTCATCGCGTCGTCCATGCTGCCAACCATATAAAACGCCTGTTCTGGCAAATGGTCGTAATCACCGGCGATCAGGCCCTTAAAGCCAGATATGGTGTCTTTCAGATCCACCAGACAGCCTGGCATGCCGGTAAACACTTCGGCCACGTGGAAAGGCTGCGACAGGAAGCGCTCGACCTTACGCGCGCGGCTAACCACCAGCTTGTCTTCCTCGGAAAGTTCATCCATGCCCAAAATGGCAATGATGTCCTGCAGGGATTTGTATTTTTGCAAAATTTCCTGCACCGAGCGGGCAACCGCGTAATGGTCCTCGCCAACCACACGTGGCTCCAAAATTCGCGAGGTGCTGTCCAGCGGGTCCACCGCCGGGTAAATGCCTTTTTCCGAGATGGCACGGTTCAGAACCGTGGTGGCATCGAGGTGAGCAAAGGAGGCGGCAGGCGCCGGGTCGGTCAGGTCATCGGCCGGCACATAAATGGCCTGCACCGAGGTGATCGAGCCTTTATCGGTCGAGGTGATGCGTTCCTGCAGGCCGCCCATTTCGGTGGCCAGCGTTGGCTGATACCCCACGGCGGACGGGATACGGCCCAGAAGCGCCGAAACTTCGGAACCGGCCTGGGTAAAGCGGAAAATGTTATCGACAAAGAAAAGCACATCCTTGCCTTCTTCATCGCGGAAATATTCGGCCTGGGCCAGCCCCGAAAGCGCCACACGGGCACGGGCACCGGGAGGCTCGTTCATCTGGCCATAAACCAGCGTGGCCCGGCTGTCGCCGCCGCCGCCTTCAACGTTTACCTTGGATTCGATCATTTCCCAGTAAAGGTCATTGCCTTCACGGGTCCGCTCGCCAACCCCGGCAAATACCGAATAGCCGCCATAGGCTTTGGCGATATTGTTGATCAACTCCATGATCAACACGGTTTTACCAACCCCGGCACCGCCAAACAGGCCAATTTTGCCGCCCTTGGCATAAGGGCAAAGAAGGTCGATAACCTTGATACCGGTGGCCAGAATTTCCGCCTCGGTGGACTGGTCCACAAAGGCCGGGGCCTCGCGGTGAATGGGGCCGCGCAGTTTGGTTTTGATCGGGCCAACTTCATCCACCGGCTCGCCGATGACATTCATAATGCGGCCAAGGGTGGCCGGACCAACCGGCACCATAATCGGCTCGCCCAGGTCGCGCACCTCTGTGCCGCGCACCAACCCTTCGGTGGCATCCATGGCAATACAACGCACAGTGTTTTCGCCCAAATGCTGGGAGACTTCCAACACCAGACGTTTGCCATGGTTTTCCAGTTCCAGCGCATTTAGAATTTTTGGCAGTTCGCCTTCAAATTCCACATCAACAACAGCGGCAATGATCTGGGATACTTTACCCGTTGCCTTTTTCAGGGCCTTTGCGGGAGCCTTTTTTTTGGCACTGGGTGTTTTTTTGGCAGTCATCTTACTTTCCTCTTATGAGAGAGCATTATTTGCGGTCTCTATACGGCTTCGGCACCGGCAATGATTTCGATCAGTTCGGTGGTAATCATGCTCTGGCGTTTACGGTTGTATTGCAGTGATAATTTTTCAATCATTTCACCGGCATTGCGGGTGGAATTATCCATGGCAGACATTTTTGCGCCCATTTCACCGGCTACATTCTCAAGTAGAGCCTGAAAAATCTGCGTGGCGAGATTGCGTGGCAAAAGGACCTTCAATATGCCTTCTTCGTCCGGCTCGTAATCATAGGCCGCTCCACCAAGATCAGGCGCGCTAGCGGCCTCATCAAGAGATTGCATGGCCGGGATCAGAATTTGTGTGGTGGGCACTTGCGAAATCACGGATTTGAACCGTGAAAAAATCAGGGTGCAGATGTCAAACTCACCGGCTTCAAACATGGTGAGTATTTTGGTGGAAATGTCTGCCGCCACAGTGCTGTCTATATTTTTATGTTCGCGAAGCGATATTACATCCAACATGTTGTCACTGTGGATACGCCCCAACTGATCCGCCGCCTTGCCCCCGACGCATAGAATTTTGACGGTTTTCCCCTCGCCCAGCAGGCGGGAAATTTCGACGCGGGCATGGCGGGCAATCTGGCTGTTAAAACCGCCGCACAGGCCCCGGTCCGCACTGGCTACTACCAAAAGATGGGTATCACTCTTGCCGGTGCCAACCAGCAATTCAGGCGCGCCCGGACGGCCATCCATGGCAACGGAGAGATTGCCAACCACAGCGCTCATACGCGCCGCATAGGGGCGCGCAGCCTCAACGGCCTCTTGCGCGCGGCGCAGTTTTGCAGCCGCCACCATTTGCATGGCCTTGGTGATTTTCTGAATGGATTTCACGCTATCAATACGATCGCGGAATTCCTTCAAACTCGCCATGGGACTATTCCTTTATAGTCAGGGTTTACGCAAAGCGCTTGGTAAAGGTTTCAAGAGCAGATTTCAGTTTGCTCTCGATATCTTTGGTCAACGCCTGTTCTTTGGTGATTTCATCCAACAGGTCCTGATGGTCGGCGTGCAGGTTAAGCAGCAGCTCTTCTTCATAGCGCTGAACGTCTGCCACCTTGATGCCATCAAGAAAGCCACGTGTGCCCGCATAGATCATGCAGGATTCTTCGGCCATGGAAAGCGGCGAAAATTGCGGTTGCTTCAGAAGCTCGGTCAGGCGCTCTCCGCGGGCCAACATGGCCTGGGTTGAGGCATCAAGGTCCGAGCCAAATTTGGCAAAGGCAGCCATTTCACGATATTGCGCCAGCTCGCCCTTAACCGGTCCGGCCACTTTTTTCATGATTTTGGTTTGCGCGGATGAGCCAACCCGGCTGACCGAAAGGCCGACATTCACCGCCGGGCGGATGCCCTGATAGAAAAGGTCGGTTTCCAAAAATATCTGACCATCGGTGATCGAAATCACATTGGTCGGGATATAGGCGGACACGTCATTGGCCTGGGTTTCAATGATCGGCAGGGCCGTCAATGAACCACCACCATGCTCGTCGCTGAGCTTGGCGGCGCGTTCCAGCAGACGCGAATGCAGATAGAACACATCACCAGGATAGGCTTCACGGCCTGGTGGACGGCGCAGCAGCAGGGACATCTGGCGGTAGGCCACAGCCTGCTTGGACAGATCATCATAAACGATCAGGGCGTGCATACCATTATCGCGGAAAAATTCGCCCATTGCACAGCCGGTAAAGGGAGCCAGATATTGCAATGGTGCAGGCTCGGAAGCGGTGGCAGCCACAACGATGGAGTATTCCATAGCGCCATTTTCTTCGAGGGTTTTCACGATCTGCGCCACGGTAGAGCGCTTTTGGCCAATGGCCACATAGATGCAATAGAGCTTTTTGCTCTCGTCATCGCTCTGATTGACATGCTTTTGATTCAAAATGGCGTCAATGGCAATGGCGGTTTTTCCGGTCTGGCGGTCACCAATGATCAGCTCACGCTGGCCGCGCCCGATCGGGATCAGTGCGTCAATGGCTTTAATACCGGTGGCCATGGGTTCGTGCACGGATTTACGCGGGATAATGCCCGGCGCCTTAACATCCACGCGGGCGCGTTTTTTGGTTTTGATCGGGCCTTTGCCGTCAATTGGCTCGCCCAGCGCGTTGACCACCCGGCCAAGCAATTCCTTGCCCACCGGCACGTCAACGATTTCACCAAGGCGTTTTACCGTGTCGCCTTCACGAATATTACGGTCTTCGCCAAAGATAACAACGCCAACATTATCGCTTTCCAGGTTCAGGGCCATGCCTTTTACGCCACCAGGAAACTCGACCATTTCACCGGCTTGCACTTCATCAAGCCCATATACCCTGGCAATCCCGTCACCAACCGAAAGCACCTGGCCAACGTCAGAGACTTTCGCCTTGGCATCATAGCCCTTGATCTGTTTTTTGAGGATTGCAGAAATTTCCGCCGCACGGATATCCATGACGTCTAGCTCTCTTTCATTACCATCGTTAGCCCCTCAAGTTTTGACTTGAGGGAATTATCAAACATACGCGAACCGGTTTTAACAATCAGCCCGCCCAGCAATGCGGGATCGACCCGCGTTTCAATTTTTACATCCTGCCCCAGCACTTTTTTGAGTGTGCTGGTCAGTTCTTTTTCCTGCCTGGCGCTCATGGGCAGAGCGGTGACCGCTTCTGCCTGGATGGAGCCGCGCTCTTTCGCGCACAATAATGCAAAACGATCCGCCATGTGCGATAATTCACCGGCGCGTCTGGCTTTTGCCGCCGCGCCCACAAAATTATGAGTGAGTTCTGAAAAACCGGCTTTTTTGGTGATTTCCCTGATCAGGGCGGCTTTTTCCGAGGCGCTGATAACCGGTGAGGCCAATGCCCCCACCAATGCCGGATGCGCCTGCAAAATCGCCTTTAAGCCCGCCAGTTCACTTTCAACGACATCAATCGTTCCGGCATCCTGAGCAAGCGCATAAAGCGCTCTGGCGTAACGATCCGCCGCACCGGAAGTTTTTACATCCTGGCCTGACACTCTAATCCACCTGTAGTCTAATTCGTCTGCTATCGTATCGCAGAGGGTTAACGCATTGAAAACTCTGTAGTTTGTGGGGGTTGCAAATTGGTGAAACCCGGTCTATTTCCACAGCCCGGCGGGGGCATAGCATGCCCTTTAAGGCCGGGCAAGATAGGGACGACAGCATGACGGTCAAAGATGTTGTGTTGTATTATTGGAGAATAAAACAAACCGGCTCTACGGTATGTTAACCTGTTTATGTCATCTTGCTCGTCCTGAAGGGGAAAAGGGCAGGAATAATGTCTCCCATACGATTAACAGAACTGGCCGTTTTTCGTTCACGCACCGCGCTGGTGGTGCTGGCCCTTACTCTTACCATAGCCATGGTTGCCGGATTAGGTATTACCGTTCGTAATGCTGCCATTCGTATAGCCGATGCCTCCCATACCAGTGCGCAACTGGCGCAGATCCATGGTGATCTTGTCTCTATTAATCGCGAACGCGGCTTTGTAATTCGCGCCGCCAAGGAAAGTGGTGATCGACGCTGGGAAAGCCGTTATCGTTCTCTTGGTGCGCAATTGGACAAGCGCCTGCATGATGCCAGTGTGCTGGCCGTTAGTACAGAAGTGAAAGCGGCGGCAGCGCGTGCCAATGCTGCCAGACAGGTTGTCGCCCCGGTAGAGGCCAATGCCTTTGCCCAGATACGCAAGGGAAATACGACCAAAGCCAGCCAGATTATCAATGATCCACGCTATGTTGCCAATGCAGATACCTATAAGCGCGCCGTTGATGAGCTGTTAAGCGCCACCTGGAAACATGTGGAGAAGCAAAGGGTGGCTGCACAGGCGGCTACGCGCTGGGCGCTGATTGGTGCCGTGGTAATATTGGTGGTGTTGAGCATTATATGGTATGCCATTTTACAGGACGCGCAAAAGCGCGGCAAAGCCCTGGCCGTTGCCCAGGCAGAATTGCTGGCCTATCGGGACAAGCTGGAACACCGTGTTCGCGAACGCACACAGGCCTTGCGAAAAGCGCGCGACAAGGCGGAAACCGCCAGCAAGGCAAAATCAGAGTTTCTGGCGGTGATGAGCCACGAGATTAGAACGCCTCTGAATGGCATATTGGGTATGACCAAGGCTCTAAGCACCACCGCAGTTACCGCAGAACAAAATGAAATGCTGGAAGTGGTGGAGCAATCGGGCGCCGCGCTGTTGACTATACTCAATGATGTGCTGGATTTGTCCAAGATTGAGGCTGGTGAGTTCAAACTCAACAAGGCCGAATTCTCCTTACAGGATATTTCGCACGCTTCACTGGAAATGTTTGGCAATGCCGCACGGGCCAAAGGGCTTGCTTTTGATGTTCAGTCCAACATTGCATTGAATACTAAATTTACCGGGGATGCGGCGCGTATTCGCCAGGTTTTGAATAACCTGCTTTCAAATGCGGTTAAGTTCACCCACGAAGGCGGCATTGAGGTGCTGATTTCTGAAGAAACCGATAGTGCGGAAAAAACCCATTTATGTGTGGCGGTTCGTGATACCGGTCCTGGTATTCCTCTGCGTGCACAAAAAACCATTTTTGATCGCTTTACCCAGGTGGACAGCTCGCTTAGCCGCTCCCATGAAGGCACGGGTCTTGGTCTGGCAATCTGCAAGGAACTGATCGAGCGTATGGACGGCGAAATTGACATTAAAAGCGAGACCGGTGAAGGCTCCTGCTTTCGGTTTTATGTCACACTGGAAAAATCTGAACCCATGCAGATCAATCAGAAAAATACGAATGACGCCGTAGAAGATAAAGGGTCAGCCAAAAATACCAAGCGGGCTTTGCGCATCCTTGTGGCCGAGGACAATCCCACTAACCGCATGGTCATCAAGGCCATATTAAGCCATGCCAAGGCCGAGGTGACGTTTGTTGAGGACGGCGAAAAGGCGGTCCATATCTGGCAGACGCAGAACTTTGATCTGGTGCTGATGGATATACAGATGCCCCATATGAACGGGGTAGAGGCCACCCAGGCGATCCGCAAGATTGAGGCCAGTGCGGATATGGCCAAAACACCGATCGTGGCGGTGACAGCCAATGCCATGCCGCACCAGCGCGATGAATATCTGGCCGCCGGAATGGATGACCATGTGGCCAAGCCGATCGAGCCACAGCTTCTTTTTGCCGCCATGAAGGGCGCGTTAAAAGCAAGAGTCGCCAATGACGAAGGCAAGGTGCAAACCGTTAACGGCTGAGCCTCACTTTACAAAAAAGAATACGGGTCAATATCAATTTTAAGGCGCACATGGCGGGGTAGCTTAACCCGCGCGCGCCAGGCGGTGATCATGGCCGAAAGGTCCACCCGGCGGTCGGCGCGCAATAGCAATCTTCGCCGCCAGCGACCGCGCACACGGGCCAGAGGCGGCGCGCTGGGCCCCCATATATCCACGCCCTGAACCACGGGTGCAGCGGCGACAAAAGTGCCGGCGGCTTTGCTGGCTTCGGCTTCAGTGCCCGCCGAAAAAATAAGGGCGGCCAGGCGGCCAAAGGGGGGAAAGCCCATGTCTTCGCGCAAGGAAAGTTCCGCCGCCATAAAGGCTTCCCGGTTACCAGAGCACAAGGCCATAATGGCTTCATGATCAGGCTGGTGGGTCTGTAGCAGGGCCCGGCCCGGCTTGTGCGCGCGTCCGGCGCGCCCGGCCACCTGCATCAGCGTCTGCCAGGTGCGCTCGCCAGCACGCAAATCTGCCCCGTGCAGCCCCATGTCTGCATCGACCACGCCGACCATGGTGAGATTGGGAAAATTATGCCCCTTGGCGGCAATCTGTGTGCCGATCATAATATCAATATCGCCATTTTCCATGCGGCTGATCATATCATGCACGCTGGCGGCATCGGCCGCTGTGTCCGAGGAAAACACCTCAATGCGTTTATCGGCGAAGCGCTCCAGCACCTCTTCGTGCAGGCGCTCCACACCGGGGCCAACCGGGTGCAGACTGTCTTTCGTGCCACAGGCCGGGCAGGCATCTGGCTTGGGAATTGAATAGCCGGTTAAATGACAGATCAGGCGGCCGCTATAGCGATGCTCGACCAGATAGGTATCACTGTCAGGTGCTTTCATCCGCTCGCCACAATGGCGGCAAATGGTCAGTGGTGCATAACCCCGGCGGTTGAGAAACAGGAGGCACTGTTCCTGCCTTGTCAGGGTCTGGTGCATGGCGTCAATCAACGGCGCGGAGAGCCATTTTTTTGCTTCTGGCGGATGTTCGCGTAAATCTATGGTGGAAATCGGTGGCAATACCGCCGCGCCCGGTCTTGCTGGCAGACGCACATGGGCATAGCGGCCCGATCTGGCATTTTGCATGGTTTCCAGCCCCGGCGTGGCCGAGGCCAGAATGATCGCCGTTTTGGCGATTTTGGCGCGCACCACGGCCATATCGCGGGCATGATAAAGCACCCCTTCTTCCTGCTTATAGGACGTGTCATGTTCTTCATCGACAACGATCAGATGCAAGTTGGCAAAGGGCAGGAATAGCGCCGAGCGGGCACCAACCACAATACGGGCGCGACCCATAATCACCTCGCGCCAGACCCGGCGACGCTGGCCGGCTGTGCGATCCGAATGCCATTGCGCCGGCTGTGCCCCAAAACGCCTGGTGAAACGCGCCAAAATGTCCTGGGTTAAGGCGATTTCTGGCAACAGCACCAGCACTTGAGCGGACGCATCGCGGCGCAGCACATCGGCTATGGCATCAAAATAAACCTCTGTCTTGCCCGATCCGGTAACCCCATCCAGCAAAGCCGGGGCAAAGCCGTCCTGCCGGGTGAGCGCAATCAGGGCATTGGCGGCATCGCGTTGAATATCGGTCAGGTCCAGTTTGCCGGGCACCGGGTCTGGCGGATCAAAGGGCCTGTCGGTTTGCCGGGTTTGCACCACCAGCCCCCCGGCTTTGGCCAGAGATGTGATTACACCGGTGGAAACCCCGGCCTTTCTGGCCAATTCACTGGCGCTTGAAAATCCACCTTTGGCCGCTTCCAGCACTTTTTTGCGCGCCGGGGTAAGCCGGGAAGGGACTTTTGTGCCGGGGCCGTAAAGCGTATGGGTTGGTGATGGCATAAGCGCATCAGGATTGCTCAGCACCATGCGCAGGACCACGCCTTGCAGATGACAGGTATAACGCGCGACAAAATCCACAAAATCCATACAGGACTGAGGCAAGGGCGGGTGTGGCAATACCTCTTTGATGACTTTAAGGGTGCGCCCCGCATCAACCTGGGTTTTGTTACGGATTTTCCAAACCACGCCGCGCACGGTGCGCGTTCCAAGCACGGCCAGCACAAAATCCCCCTGTTTTACATCCAGATCGGCGGGGATCAGATAATCAAACGGTTCGGGCACTGGCATGGGGAACAATACCGATGCCAGTTGCGTTGCAGACATGCTTATTTAACCTTCATCTGGCAGGGCTTAACGTCACAGGATAATGTAAGCGAATCATAATTCATACCAAACACTATAGAGGGCAAATGCCATGCAGTTTTTTCTTGATACCGCCAATGTGGACGAGATCCGGACGATGGTATCCACCGGCCTGGTGGATGGCGTAACGACCAATCCATCCCTGATTGCCCAATCCGGCCGGGATCTGGTGCAGACCATAAAAGAAATTTGCGCGCTGACCAATGGCCCGGTCAGTGCCGAGGTCACGGCCACGGATGTTAAAGGCATGGTGGCCGAAGGTGAGTATCTGCGCGACATTGCCGATAATGTCTGCGTCAAGGTGCCCCTGACCTGGGAAGGCCTTGAAGCTACTCACCGGCTCAGCGAACAAGGTCATCCGGTGAATGTCACCTTGTGTTTCAGTGCCAATCAGGCCCTTTTGGCGGCCAAGGCGGGCGCGGTGTATATATCCCCATTCATTGGCCGTCTTGATGATACCGGTGCCAATGGCATGGAACTGATTGGCGAAATTCGCACCATTTATGACAATTACCCGGAACTGGATACACAAATTCTGGCGGCCTCTATCCGCCATGTATTGCACGTCAAGGAATCGGCCATGATGGGGGCTGATGTGGCCACCATTCCGGCCAAGGTTCTAAAGGCACTGGCGCAACACCCGCTGACCGACAAGGGTCTTGCCGCCTTTATGGCCGACTGGAAAAGCACGGGGCAAAGTATTTTGTCATGAGTGAACATCCGGACGCCGCCATTATTGACTTTGACGCCGCCGCCCGGTTGCAACTGGAAGGCAAGGTGCGCCGTCTGATGATGGAGCGCGATGCACTGGTCCAGACCTTGCGCACCAATCATGCCAGCACGGCACAAATACACGGTGCGGTGCTGGCGCTGGTCGATGCCCGCGATCTGACCATGCTGGACCAGCGGCTGGCCGGCCATGTGCGCCAGTCCCTGGGGGCAGATGTGCTTCGGGTGCTGGTCGAGGGTTTACAGGCCCCGGATCATACACGGGCAATCCAGGGCGCGCCCAAAGGGCTGGTGGTGCGCATCATGGAAGGCAATGCAGAGCGCCTTGGCCCCTGTCAGGCGAATTCCGCCGATCTTTTTGGCAAGGAAAGCGAGGGACTGGCCTCTGCAATGCTTATCCGTATCAGTGTGCGCGGGCGCGAGGGTGTATTGGCGCTGGGCAGTCGCGACCGGCTGACTTATCGACCCGATCAGGGCACCGATCTGGCGGCGTTTCTGGCGCGCGTGGTGGAACGGCTGGTGGCCGCATGGGCGCCGGCTTAAAGCGCACAGCCAATGAGGCCCTTACAGGCTTCATTACGCATTTAAGGGCGCAGCGCCGTCTTAGCCCCCATACCTGCGCGGCCTATGCGCGTGATCTGGATGCGTTTTTCGCGCATTTACAGGACCATCGGGGCGAAGCGGTAAATTTACAGGTGCTGCAAAACCTGAGCGCTTCAGACTTTCGCAGCTATTTAGCTGCCCGGCGGCGCGGGGAAAACCCTTTATCCTCGCGCTCACTTGCCCGTGCGCTTTCATCCATTCGCGCCTTTTATCGCTTTATCGGGCGTCAATGGGGTATTAAAAATGATCAGTTATCCCTGATCGAAGGCCCCAGGCTGGGTCGCAGCGCCCCCCGGCCCTTATCGGTGCGCGCCGCCGGTGATCTTTTGCGCCAGTGCGCTGATCCGTCTGGTGTGGCGCCGTGGATCGCAGCGCGCAATACGGCGTTGTTAACGCTTTTATACGGAGCTGGCTTGCGTATTGCCGAGGCCTTATCATTGTGCGGCCGTGATTTGCCTATTGGCGAGGCGCTGTGCCTGACCGGCAAGGGCAATAAAGAGCGCATGGTGCCAATCCTGCCAGCCGCGCAAGAGGCAATACAGAATTATCTTGACCTGTGCCCCTGGCCAATGGCACCCGCCTCACCGCTTTTTTTTGGGGTGCGCGGCGGGGCCATGGGGGCACGGGCGGCGCAAAAACTGATGGAGGTTATGCGCGCCCGTCTTGGCCTGTCCAATAGCGCCACGCCCCACGCTTTGCGCCATTCCTTTGCCACGCATTTGCTGGCTGGTGGCGGCGATTTGCGCGCCGTGCAGGAATTACTGGGCCATGCCAGCCTGTCATCCACGCAAATCTATGCCGACGTGGATGCGGACTCGCTTTTGCGCATTTATGATCAGGCCCACCCCAAAGGCGGGCGTTAAGGCGGCAAGGCGGATCAGCCTTTCAAGGCTTCCTCATCGGGCATGCCCACCGCATGAAAACCCGCATCCACATGGACCACTTCCCCGGCGACTGAGCGGCCAAGGTCTGAAAGCAGCCAAAGCGCTGTGCCGGCCACGCCCTCCATGGAGGTGTCTTCTTTTAAGAGGCTCCAGGCCTTGCCGGTGGAGAGCATGCCGCGTCCTCCCGATATACCGGCCATGGCCAATGTGCGCATGGGACCCGCAGAAATAGCATTCACACGAATACCCTTTGGCCCCAGATCGCGGGCGATATAGCGGGTGGAGGCTTCCAGCGCCGCCTTGGCCACGCCCATGACATTGTAATTGGGGATCACCCGTTCAGAGCCAAGATAGGTCATGGTGATCATCGACCCGCCGGGCTTCATCAAGGGGGCGGCGCGATTGGCGGCGGCGACAAAGGAATACACCGAAATATCCATGGTCATGGCAAAATTATCGCGGGTAACATTTTCCACGAACGAGCCTTTGAGGCCATCGGCCCCGGCAAAGCCGATGGAATGGACCAGAAAGTCCAGCCCGCCCCATTTTTCTTTCACAGTGGCAAAGGCGGCATCCATACTGGCATCATCGGACACATCGCAGGGCACGAAAATACTGGCATCCACACTTTCTGCCAAAGGCTGGACCCGTTTTTCCAGCGCCTCGCCCTGATAGGTAAAGCCAAGTTCTGCGCCCTGTGCATGAAGCTGCTGTGCAATGCCCCAGGCGATGGATTTCTTGTTGGCCACGCCCATAATCAGGCCGCGCCGCCCGCGCATCAATTTGCCTTTGGGAAAGCCGCTTTGGATATCATCACTCATGGAGGTGTTCCTTGTTTACAATATTTATCAATTGTGTCTGCTGAAAATCACTGAGCCATTGGTGCCGCCAAAGCCGAACGAGTTGGACATGACGGTGTTCAGTTCTGCTTTGGTGGTTTTGGTGATGATATTGGCGCCCTCAAATTCGGGATCGAGATTTTCAATATTGATGGAAGGGGCAATAAAGCCATCCCGCATCATTAACAGGCTGTATATGCCCTCCTGCGCCCCGGCCCCGCCAAGGCAATGCCCGGTCATGGATTTGGTACCCGAAAGCGCCGGCATATTATCACCAAAAAGCGCGCGAATGGCCTTCATTTCGGCAATATCGCCCACCGGGGTCGAGGTCGCATGAGGGTTGATATAATCAATCGGGCCGGGTGCGGTTTTCATCGCCAGTTTCATGGCGCGTAATGCCCCTTCGCCAGAGGGTTGCACCATGTCAAAGCCATCAGAGGTGGCCCCATAACCGGTGATTTCGGCATAGATTTTGGCACCTCTGGCCAACGCGTGTTCGCGTTCCTCGACAATAACAATGCCGGCACCGCCAGCAATAACAAAGCCGTCGCGGTTTACATCAAAGGCGCGGCTGGCCCGCTCCGGTGTGTCGTTATATTTGCTGGACATGGCGCCCATGGCATCAAACAAAGCCGACATGGCCCAGAATAATTCTTCACCGCCACCGGCGATCATCACATCCTGCTTGTCCCACTGCACCTGCTCTGCGGCGGCCCCGATACAGTGCAGCGAGGTGGTGCAGGCCGAGGAGATGGAATAGCTAAGGCCCTTGATCTTAAACCCGGTGGCCAGGGTGGCCGAGCCGGTGGAACTCATGGCTTTGGGCACCGCAAACGGACCAATGCGTTTAACGCCCTTCTCGCGGGCAATATCGGCCGAGCGGATCAGCACTTCGGTAGAGGGACCGCCGGTGCCGACAATCAGGCCGGTGCGGGGATTGGAAACTTCGTTCTCCTCCAGCCCGGCGTCCTTGATCGCCTGTTCGGCGGCCAGCCAGCACCAGGCCGAGCCATCGGCCATAAAGCGCAGCAGGCGCTTGTCGATCAGTTCTTTGAGGTTCAGCGCCGGCGGCGGGGCCGCCACTTGCGAACGAAACCCCATTTCGGTAAAGACCGGCGCAGCCTTAACGCCGGATTTACCCGCTTTCAGGGAAGCGGAAACCGTATCCAGATCCAGCCCGATGCTGGAAATAATGCCCATGCCTGTGATCACTACGCGGCGCATGTCTTTAATCCTGTTTTTTTTCTTCGGGCTGGAACAGGCCAACGCGAAGGTCTTTGGTCTTATAAATGGTTTCGCCGTCGGCCATTACAATACCATCGGCAATGCCCAGCACCAGACGGCGATTGATCACCCGCTTCAGGTCCAGACGATACTGCACCAGCTTGACGTCGGGCGTGACCTGACCGGTGAATTTCACCTCACCAACACCCAGCGCCCGCCCGCGTCCGGGCCCGCCAATCCAACCAAGAAAAAAGCCGACCAATTGCCATAAGGCATCAAGGCCAAGGCACCCTGGCATTACCGGGTCATTTTCAAAGTGGCAGGGGAAAAACCACAAATCGGGGCGCACATCCAGTTCCGCTTCGATAAAGCCCTTGCCATGCTCGCCGCCTTCATCAGAGATTTGCGTGATCCGGTCAAACATCAACATGGGCGGCAAGGGCAATTGCGCATTGCCAGGGCCAAAGACCCCGCCATGACCGGAACGGATCAGGTCTTCATACTCGAAGCGGGTGTTGGTCTGACGCATGACGTGCTCACTTTTTATGGTTTGCCGAGCCAAGCCGACAATTTGGCTCCCGCCTAGCATGAAGGGTGCATACACTCAAGCAGGGCCCAGGATGGCAAACAGCGGTCTATTTTGGTGGTTTGGCAGGAATATCCACGCCCCACAGGCCACTTTTTTCTGCCCAGCCGCGTATCTTGTCCTTGCGCAACTGACAACGGCTTTGCTCGCACGGGCCAAGGCGTAAAATCGCACCGGGATCGGCATAGGCAATGACGTTTTCATCATCCCCGGCCATACGATAAAGCGGCACAGGTGTTTTGGCGATAATCATGGCGGTGGGGTGACGGGTGGTTAAAAGAAAGTCGCGCATCCACACCGTATCGCCCTCAAAATCCCTGACCTGTCGCCAGAGCGGGGTTTCATCGACCACCAGCAAAGGCAGGCCGCGCCGCTGATATTGCCATAATACCGGCTGTTTGCTGGAGGGGCCACGGCGACCCCAGGCCTCGTCCGGTTGCAAAGTGGCAAAATAGGGAAGACCGGCGGGGACGGCATTGCGTTCAGGGGCCGTGCAGGCACCCAGCAGCGCTAAACCCGCCAGCAGGATCATCAAGGAAAAAACGCGTTGTGGAATGGGTGAAAATAAATCGGGCAACTGGTAAAAGGTCCTTGCCTGTCAAATGGAATTGCACGAGTTTAAACCCCATGAGCGCAAGAACCAAGGTCATTGTTACACGCAGACTGCCAGAACCGGTGCAGGACCGGCTTTGCGCCTTGTTTGATGCAACCTTGAACCTTGCGGACAAACCTTTTTCTCATGATGAATTAAAAGCGGCGGCGGCCAAAGCCCAGGTGCTGGCCCCTACGGTGACCGATGTAATTGATGCAGACGTGATCAATGCCGGCGGCGGGAATTTGAAACTTATTGCCAATTTTGGCGCCGGTATAGACCATATCGATCTTGAGGCGGCGGCGCGCGCTGGCATTATTGTCACCAATACGCCGGGAGTGCTCACCGAAGATACCGCCGATCTGGCCATGGCGCTAATCCTCGCGGTACCGCGCCGCCTGGCCGAAGGGGCCAGGGTGATGCGCGCGCGCGGGTTTCATGGCTGGTCACCAACCTGGATGATGGGCAACAGCATTGGCGGCAAGAAGCTCGGTATATTAGGCATGGGCCGCATTGGACAGGCCGTGGCGAGGCGCGCCCGTGCCTTTGGTTTGGAAGTGCACTATCATAACCGCCACAGGGTCAGCGCCGCCATCGAAGAAGAATTGGGCGCACTTTACTGGGATGATCTGGACGCCATGCTGGCGGCTATGGATATTCTTTCCATCAACTGCCCTAAAACGCCGCAAACACATCATCTGTTATCCCGTGCCCGCCTTGAAAAACTCCCTTCCCATGCGTTTCTGGTCAACACCTCACGCGGGGATGTGATCGACGAGGTAGCGCTGGCCGATTTGCTTGAGTCTGGTGCGCTGGCCGGGGCCGGTC
The DNA here is from genome assembly GCA_021776595.1 of Robiginitomaculum sp. Lineage (GTDB taxonomy): Bacteria > Pseudomonadota > Alphaproteobacteria > Caulobacterales > Maricaulaceae > Robiginitomaculum_B. The sequence goes on from JAJFFP010000092.1 coordinate 22,017, forward strand.
TTGATGTCTATGAGTTTGAACCAAAGGTCGAACCACGCCTGTTAACCCTGGATAATGTGGTGGCCTTGCCGCATATGGGCTCGGCGACCATTGAGGCACGTATCGCCATGGGCGAGAAAATGATCATTAACATCAAAGAGTTCGAGGATGGGCACCGCCCCCCCGACCGGGTGATTATGGAACTGACGTGATCCACATTTCATGTTCACGATTTTGTGAAGGGCAATACCTTGCCGGTGCGCTATGCTTTATGAAAATAGCAAATAAGGAAATCCATCATGAAAAAGACAGTTTTTGGCCTGACCATGCTCGCCGGGGTCTGTGCATTCGCATTGTCAGCCAGTGCACAGGAAGATCGCTTTGCCAAGGTAGAGATTAAAACCACGGACCTTGGCGGCGGCGTTTATATGATGGTGGGGGCCGGTGGTAATTTGGGCCTGAGCACTGGTGATGACGGGGCGTTTTTGATTGATGATCAGTTCGCGCCGCTATCGACCAAAATCAAGGCGGCGATTGCCGCGCACAGTGATACGCCGGTTCGTTTTCTGGTCAACACCCACTGGCACGGGGACCATGCCGGCGGTAATGAGAATTTTGGCAGGGACGGGGCCATTATTGTGGCCCATAACAATGTGCGCAAACGCCTGTCCACGGATCAGGTGATGAAGGCTTTTGACCGTGAGGTCAAAGCCGCACCCGCCGATGCCTGGCCGGTGATCACCTTTGCCGATGAGATCAATTTTTATCAAAACGGCCAAAGTATTCATATTTTTCATGTGAAAAACGCCCATACCGATGGCGATGCCTTTATTTATTTTGAAGACGCTGATGTGCTGCATATGGGTGATGTGTTCTTCAATAACATGTATCCCTTTATTGATCTGGGCAGCGGTGGTTCCATTAATGGGGTTATCGCCGCGCAGGAACGGGCGTTGGCCCTGGTAACCGATGATACCAAAATTATTCCAGGCCATGGTCCGCTGGGCAACAAGGCTGATCTGGCCGAAACCCTGGCCATGCTCAAGGTGGCGCGCGCGGCCATCCTGAAAACCATAGCCGAGGGCAAAACCGTCGATGAGGCGGTGGCTGCCGATCCGCTGGCCGCCTTGAATGAGGAATGGGGCAAGGGCTTTATCAAGCCCGAACGCATGGTCAGAAGCCTTTATGCGGATTTGTCTGCTGGGGGCTGATTTCCACAAAGCGGGCAGGCCCGATCCGGCGGTAGCGTCAGGGTTCGGCATTGCCCGCCCAGTCCGTCAAAAATCATCAAACGCCCATAAAGCGGGGTGCCGGCATTGGTGATGATTTTTATCGCCTCCAGTGCCATCATCGAACCGATAACGCCGGTCAGCGCGCCAATGACCCCAACACTTTCGCAGGTGTCGCCCTCATCAGGCATGGTGGGCACCAGACAGCGATAACAAGCGGTTTTGTGTGTATGGGAATGAAAACAGGCAACCTGCCCTTCAAAGCCGATGGCGGCACCGGAAACCAGCGGTTTGTTTTTCTTGTGACAGGCGTCATTAATGGCAAAACGGGCGGCAAAATTATCGGTGCCGTCCAGCACCAGATCATAGCCATCCAACACGGCCACTGCGTGTTTATCAAAACGCCCCTCATGCAGGTTGAGCGCCATGTGCGGGTTTAGCGTCTGTAATGCGCGCGCGGCCGCTTTGGTTTTTGGCGCGCCGACATCATCAGTTTTGAACAGGACCTGGCGTTGCAAATTGGAAAGGGACACGGTGTCATGATCCATCAGGCCCAGTGTGCCAATCCCGGCGGCGGCAAGATAAAGGCTGGCCGGTGCCCCCAAACCCCCGGCACCGATCACCAGCACTGTGGCCGCTTTTAGTTTTTGCTGGCCCGGCCCGCCAATGTCTTTAAGCACAAGGTGACGGGCATAGCGTTTTATCTCATCGGGGTTCATCTGGTGCCGTATACTTCAGATAGATGATGGCGCGTTGCCGGGCAGCTTTAATACCGTCATTTTTCATAATATCCAGCACCTCACGGGCGCGCGCCTTCATCGCATCATCAAAGGCAATGTCATTATCAGGCATATTCTGCGCTTGTTCCAGAGCCGCTTTGGCCTCATTTTCAAAGCCTTCAAGGCGCAATAAACCAAGGCCGCATTGCAAAGCTATGCCTGCATCCACGCCCGGATTATACAGTGCAATCTGGCAGGCCTCGGCACCCTTTTTGGCACGGGCACCGGTAACGCGAGCGCCAAATTTTCCGCCCTGACGGATAATTTCAAGATGCCACATGCCTTGCATGGCCTTGGCCCATGCGGATTGCGGATCAAGGACAAGCGCGGCCTCGATTTGTTTTTTGCTTTTGCCGGCCATGCCTTTGCGAAAACTTTTCATTTTGCTCATCCCGCGCGCCAGCATGCCAAGGGCCGCGACTTTCATGAGATGCGCTTGCCCATTACCGGGGTCCAGCTTAATCGCCCGTTCGGCATTTTTTAGTGCCGCTTTGGCATCGGCTTTGCGATTGTCACTTTGCCCAAGATCAATAATAGCCAGTTGCGCCCGTGCGGCCAGCACCAGCGCTTCGGCGCTGCCATCTTGCTCGCCAAGCGCGATGGCGGTGCGATATTGCCCGTCATTATAGGCGCTTTGCCATGCAGGTGGCACGGCGGCTCTGGCGGTAAAGGCGAGAGCGATAAAAATCACGATGATGTTGAGGACGAAACGGTTCATAAAAATGATGCTATCAAGTGCGGGCGCTGGCGAACAGGAAAAAAACCTTTTGCCAATCGACAGGTGTCGGCGCTTCGGGTTAGTTTCACGTCATGCAAAGCAAAGACATCATCCAGTTTGTTCAAGAGGGCGAAGCGCTTGTGCAAAAGTCGCTACACTGGGCGCAAAATACATTTTTAAGCCTTGATACCGCATGGCAAGCAGGGGCCGTGCTGTTGGCGGTCATTTTCGCGCTTTTTCTTGGCCCCTATGTCAAAGCCATAGCGGCGCATCTTGCTCAATTGGTGAATAACGAAAAGCTGAAACGCTTTATAACCCCGCCGGGGCAATTTCTGGGCCCCCTGACCCGTGCCATCTTGCTTTTCATTTTTCTGTTGGCCGCGCTTTATGCTTTCAATCTGTTGGAAAGACCGGCGGCATTGGTGCGTATTTTTGCTTCCCTTACCGGGGCCTGGATACTGATCCGAATGGTTTCCAATCTGATAACCGAACCGTTTTGGGCCAGAACTGCGGCCAATATCGCCTGGGTTATTGCCGCCTTGAATATTTTTGGGCTGATTGGCCCGATTACGGATTTTCTGGGCACACCGCTGGGTTTCAAAATCGGCGAAAAGGATTTTTCCATTCTGCTTTTGCTGGATGGTATTATTCTGGCGACTATATTGCTGTGGCTGGCCAGTTGGTTATCGTCGAGCTTGCGCCAGCGCATCAATACGTTGCCGAGCCTGACCCCCTCTATTCGTCTGTTATTATCCAAGGCGGTGCAGGTAACCTTGCTGACACTGGCGCTGCTGATCACCATGACCCGCATGGGGTTTGATCTGTCATCGCTGGCCATTATCGGCGGCGCGCTTTCCTTTGGTATTGGTTTTGGCCTGCAACGCATTTTTGCCAATTTTATCTCCGGTATAATTTTGTTGATGGACCGTTCGATCAAGCCCGGTGATGTGATCGAGGTTGATGATACCTATGGCAAGATCGGCTCGCTGGGCCTGCGTTATACTTCGGTGGTGACACGCGATCGCAAGGAACACCTGATCCCCAATGAGAGCTTTGTCACCGGCAAGGTGGTCAACTGGTCTTATTCAACGCCCGAAGTGCGGGTCAAGCGTCCGGTGGGTATTTCCTATGGCGCGGATGTTAATGAAGCCATCCGGCTGGCGATTGAATGTATGAACGCGGTGCCACGGGTGTTGAAAAACCCAAAACCGGCCTGTCTGCTCAAAGGCTTTGGCGACAATTCAGTGGATCTGGAATTGCGCTTTTGGATCCGTGACGCTGAAAACGGCGTCAGCAATATCTCCAGCGAAGTATTACTGGCCATCTGGCAGAGCTTTAACCAGAACGGTATTGCCTTTCCCTTTCCACAGCGTGATGTGCATCTTGATGCCGATGCCCCCTTGCACGTGGTCATCGATCCATAAGGTTTTTGTCCTCTTTGCTCCATCCTTCGAGATGATTGCTACGCAATCCCTCAGAGCCTGCCCCGGACCTGATCCTCAGGATGAGGCCATAGAAAGTATAATAACAACCTCATGTTGAGGCGGCGCGCAGCGCCCTCGAAACATGGAGGGCAACGTGCCACTAATATACCCCGACAGCGCGCCTGTAGGACAAGTTACAGGCAATCCCCATCCTCGTCGTCCTCCGGCATGACCGGAGGACCCATACTGAGTTGTAGTTAAATAGCGCTGCCCTATGGACCCTCCGATCAAGTCGGAGGGTGACGAAGGGCGGGGTTTGAAATTTAGAATGAGTTTATCCTGTGGATTGACCCTCAAGGCAACACCAAGGGTCAACAGGTGACCCTTAATGACCCTCATGGTGTCCCTTAAATGTCCCTGAAGTGACCCTTATTACCCTTTTATGGACCCATAAATGATGCTTATTACCCCTTAACATCCCTTGGGTTTTGGGGATAATTGTGCTCATGTAGTCGATAGGCGATAGCACACTTAAATAACTAATCCCCACCCACTCAAAACAAGATATAATGGTGCAATTTGATCAAGGTATAGCCCTCATTAATCCTTAACTTCGCACCGTTAAGCTGACGCTTGCATTTGGGAGAGATCAGACATGCGTATCCGGTTAAATGTGTTTTTACTAACGGTTGTCTTGGGTCTTGGGGGGTGTTCGGTGATGAGCGCCGGTGTGGATCTGGCCAGTGGCGCGGTATCAACAACTGGCCTTGTGGCCAAGGGCACAACCAAAGTGGTTAAAAAAACCGCCGGTAAAGTGACCAAAACAGTGATCCGCAAAAAGAAACGCTAACCCGCTTTATGACTGAAACAGGAACGGAGCGATGCTGCGTCTGGTTTCATCAGCATAAAGACGCTTCTGTAAAGGTGGAAAGGCGCGCTGGACACAATCTGGCCGCTCACACAGGCGGCAGTTCAGACCGACTTTCGTTTCGGTGTCGGCGCGTTCATTATAAAGACCATCCGCATAAATAAGTGCGGACGCCTCTTCAGCCGGACAAGCTAGCATGAGCACATGACGGACCCGCCCAAAAGGGTCATCCGGACTTGCGCTATCAATGGCACATGACAAGGTAAAATAACGGGTGCCATCGCCAAAAATGATAGGTTGAGCAAGGGTTTGCTCGCCCTTGCCCGTGGCTTGCCACAGGGCCAGCCGGGCGCATGAGCCGCCGGTTCTGGCGTAGGCAAAGCCTTTATCGCCAAAGCGTTTGGTGATATTACCCGCCGCATCAACACGTAGCATGGAGAAGTTTACCCCGCGCGCGCCCGGTTTTTTCAAGGTGCACAGCCGGTGAAAAAGTTGTTCCCTGTTGACATTAAAACGGCGGCCAAGGGCCTCAAGGTCATAGCGTAAATCCTTTGCGGCCTTGAGTATGACTTCATAGGGCATGAGCAGGGCCGCCGCAAAATACTGGGACAGGGCAATACGGTAAAACCGCCTGGCCAGCTTGCTGGTAAGTGCGGTTTCCATCTGCATCTGATCCAGCAATTCCCTGTGTTCCAGCAAGGCAATTTGTATCGCCAGTTGAAACTGACGCGCCGGGGCGTCAAGCCACTCGCTGAGCAATAACCGCCTGGAATGCCGGTCAAAACGGCGCAAAGAGCCGCGCATCACTTCGACCGGCAAGATACGGGTGCGCACCCCATGCACTTGCAGCAGATAGGCTTGCAGGCCCGCGCTAATATGGGTGCGATCCAAATGGGCTTCTTCAGCAAAAATTTCGCCGGCTTCTTCAAGTTCAGGAAAATAATTGTTATGGTCCTGCAGGAGGTTTCGCACCTGTTGCAAAGGATGTTCACCCGTATCGGATGTGCCCTGGCGATCATCGAAGCGATCCGCCAACGAGGCCAGATCACTGGCTGTGCCGCGATAGCTCTGGTGGAGCTGGATGAGCGCCTGTGCGGCGCGTGGATGGGCTTCGGCCAGCTCTTTCAGGTCGTGGACATCAAGGGCAATGCTCTCAATGGCCGGATCGGCTGCAATTTCGCGCAAGGCCAGCAGCGTGCTCTGGTCTGGCATGGCGGAAAAGGCCTTGAGGTCAAACTCAAAGGTTTCGGCCAGGCGGATCAGAACACGGGCGCTCAACGGGCGCTGATTGCGCTCCATCAGGTTCAAATAGCTGGCCGAGACCCCAAGTTCGGTGGCCATTTTGACCTGGGTAAGCCCCAAATCCTTGCGCAGGCGTTTCAGCCGGGCACCGGCAAAGAGTTTTTTATCCATAATAATTTACAATATTTACAATATTACAAAGAATCAAGCATACAAAATCACACATAAACCTCTATTAACTGGCCTATGAAGCTAAGGATGTTCTATTTTGTCATAAGTGTAAATCAATACGGCCTGGTGACCGTTAAAGGAAATTATGATGAATATACAAGAATTCCAGAAGTTGGTTCCCGGCGCGCCTGCTGGCCGTTTTAACGGAATTGAGCGCAATTACACCCCGGCCGAGGTGCGGCGTTTGCGTGGCTCTGTGCCGATTGAATATACGCTGGCAAAGCGCGGAGCCAACCAGTTGTGGGCATTGCTGCAAAGCGAAGATTATATCAATGCCCTTGGGGCCATGAGTGGAAATCAGGCTATGCAAATGGTGCGCGCTGGCCTGAAAGCCATTTACCTTTCTGGCTGGCAGGTGGCCGCCGATGCCAATGTGGCCGGTGCCATGTATCCTGACCAGTCTTTATATCCGGCCAATTCCGGCCCGGAGCTTGCCAAAAAGATTAATCGAACCTTGCAACGTGCCGATCAGATCGAATGTGCAGAAGGCGGGGCGGAGCGCGACTGGTTTGCGCCTATTGTGGCGGATGCAGAAGCCGGTTTTGGCGGGCCGCTCAATTGTTTTGAGATTATGAAGGCCTATATCGAAGCCGGTGCCGCCGGGGTGCATTTTGAGGATCAGTTGGCCTCGGAGAAAAAATGCGGGCATCTGGGTGGCAAGGTGTTGATCCCGACCCGCGCCCATGAGCGTAATCTTCAGGCCGCCCGTCTGGCCGCTGATGTGTGTGGCGTTTCAACTCTGGTGGTGGCGCGCACCGATGCGGAATCGGCCAAGCTGATCACTTCGGATGTGGATGAGCGCGATCATGAATTTATCGACAGGCAAGCCGGGCGCACCCCGGAAGGGTTTTATCGCCTTAAAGGCGACGGTGTGGCCCATTGTATCAAGCGCGGTCTTAGCTACGCCAAGGTGGCGGACCTTTTATGGTGGGAAACTTCCAGGCCAAACCTTGAGGATGCGCGGCGTTTTGCCGAGGAAATTCATGCGCAATTTCCTGGTAAATTGCTGGCCTATAATTGCTCGCCCAGTTTTAACTGGGAAGCCAATCTGGACAAGGACACCATCGCCAAGTTCCAGCGTGAGCTGGGGGCCATGGGTTATAAATACCAGTTTGTGACCCTGGCTGGTTTCCATAACCTGAACCATGGCATGTATGAACTGGCGCGCGGTTACAAGGAGCGTGGCATGGCGGCCTATTCAGAATTGCAACAGGCCGAATTTGCTTCTGAAAAGCATGGCTACACCGCCACCCGCCACCAGCGCGAGGTTGGCACCGGTTATTTTGATGCCGTGGCCAATGCTATATCGGGTGGTCAGTCTTCTACTATGGCACTGGGCGAGTCCACCGAAAGCGCGCAATTTATCGTGGCGGCAGAATAATCCAATCTCCCCAAAGGTTGCGGGGCGCTGCACAAGCAGCGCCCCGCGCTTCACCGTATGGGTTTAATTAAAATCCACTTTTAGCTCCAGTCCGATGACCCGGCCTTTATTCAAGGGAGCAAAGGTGCCGCCGCCCAGCACATTTGGCAATTGCGTATCGCCGCCGTGGGTGACTTCGTTGAGCAGGTTTTTGCCATAAAGTGAAAGGGTTATCTGATTTTCGGTGTGCAAGGAGAGATTGATGTCGAGCATATCAGCACCGTTTAAGGTTCCCAGATTGTTGTCGGTGTAAAACGCCCGGTCGCGATGGCTCAGGCTGGACTGCAAGGTCCAGGTGCCAACGCCGTTCCATGCTTGCGAGAAGATAAATCCAAGGCTGTAAGTCCAGGGAGCCAGACGCGGTATTTGTAAGGCTTTATCGGCTGCATCAACGACAAAATCACCGTTTAGATCAAACAGAACCTGATCATAGCGGCCATTGGTATGACCGATGGAGCCAAGCAGGGTGAGGCGGTCGCTGATATAAAACTGCGCCTCACTTTCAAAGCCCCAGATCTGTGCATTGGCCGTGTTGCGGATAATCTGCACCACCCCGGCGCGCGGATCAGATAGATTAATCTCACGCTGCATATTGGAGATGTCATTAAGAAAAAGCGCCGAGTTTATGCGCAAAAGATCATTTGGCCGGGCCTTTACACCCAATTCAAAAGCGTTGACTTTTTCCTCATCAAACGGCCCCGGCGCGATAAAGGCAGAGGTGTTGCGTAAATTATAACCGCCGGAGCGAAAGCCGCGTGTCCAGGTGCCATAGACATTCAAATCATCATCCGGCACCCAGGTGAGGCCGACTTTTGGCGAAAAATTGGACCAGGAATTCTTGTCGTTAAAATCAAACGGGCAGGTGCCGACAATGACATTGCAAGGGCTGGTGTTCAAGGTTACGGTGGCCACGTTAACGCGTTTGCGCTCATGGGTGTAGCGCCCGCCAAGAATAAGGTTCAAGCTGGGGTTTAGCGCATAATCGGCCTGTGCAAACGCACCAATGGTGCTCTGGCGCTGCTTGCCACCACCAAAGAAAGTCAAAAAGCCGTCAAATATGTTACGCGATTCCTGATAGCCCACGTCCTGGGTGAAATAATAAAGCCCGGTGGTTACATCCAGCCGATCAGCAAAACGTCCGGCATAGCGCAGCTCATTGCTCCATTGCTCTTGCGTGGTGCGGGTGTCTGAACTGAATAATTCTGCCGGGCTGGCATCAATGTCGGCACGGGTGCGGTTATCAAAATTGCGAAAGCCGAAAATATTGGTAATGGTGCCATTGCCAAGGGCCACATCCCAATTAGTTTCAATACTGAACTGATCCCAGCGATGATCATAAAGGCCGGTTTCATTGATGGAAAAATCTAGGCTGTGCCGGTCAAAGCCAATGGCCCCTGCGGGGATAGGGCCAGCCCCGCCTTCATGCTTTTGCGCGGCCGGACCATCACCTTCGCTGGTGCCGTGCTCATAGCGCAAGGTAAATTCAAGATTGGCATTTGGTGTGAATACCAAAGACGGACGCACCATAAAGGTTTTGGCCTTGCCAAAAGCGCTGAACTGATCGGGCTGGCCAAAATTTGGCCCACCTTCATAGTTTTTGAAATAACCATCATCCTTGTTGTAATAAGCAGAGAGTTTGGCTTTAAGTTTATCCTTTACCAACGGCCCGGACACGGACCCCATCAGATAATAATTGCCCCTGGTGCCGCGAAAACCGGATTCGGCGGCCGCCTTGAAGCTCGCCTGAAATTCATCCGTGGGTTTTTTGGTGTTGATCAGCACCGCGCCGCCGGTCACATTTCGGCCAAACAATATGCCCTGCGGCCCGCGCAGCACCTCAATGCTTTGCAGATCAAAAATATCCAGCACCATGCCAGAAGTGATGCCCATATAGACGCCATCAACAAAAACGCCAACGGTGGGGTCAATCGAGGGGATGGAGGAATTAATGCCAAGCCCGCGAATGGAAAAATTGGCTACGCCGCGCCAGGTGCCAATATCATCCAGCGAAACGTTGGGAATGGAATAACTTAAAGATTCAAGATCGCGCACATGCAGGGTTTCCAGTTGCGCTTCACCAAAGGCCGTAACCGCCAAAGGCGCGGATTGCAAATCCGTGCCACCGGCTTTTTTGGTGGCGGTAATGATAATCTCATCTTCCAGTGTGGTGCCAGTTTGCGCCATGGCGCTGTGGGTAAAGGCGGCAAATGCTACCGCAGATAACAGGCTTGCTCTTGCTTGATGTTTCATTTCACTCTCTTTTTCGGGGTGCAAATGTTTGTTATGTTCAGATTTGACATGCCCATACCAGAACGGCATTAGGGCATATCAATTATGCCCAGGAAAACGCTATGTCCAATACCAATGCTGCGCTTTTACAAGACATCACAATCACCGGTGGCATGACACCGGGTTTTGATGCGATATTGAGCCCAAAAGCACTTGATTTTGTTGCGCAATTACACAGGCGATTTAATCTCTCCCGTCTGAATTTATTGGCAGAAAGGGCGCAGCGCCAGCGCCAACTGGATGCGGGCGAAGACCCGGATTTTGCCCAAAAGAGCGCCGATATTCGTGCCGCCGACTGGAAAGTGCGCCCGGCACCAAATGACTTGCTGGACCGGCGGGTGGAAATCACCGGCCCGGTGGATCGTAAAATGATCATTAATGCCCTGAATTCCGGTGCCAAATGCTTTATGGCGGATTTTGAAGATGCCTCATCGCCTTACTGGAAAAACATGGTGCAGGGGCAGGTCAATTTACGTGATGCCAATGCCCGCAAAATTGATTATGTGGATGAAACGCGCGGTAAAGCCTATGCGCTTAACGCGGATCCTGCGGTTCTGATTGTGCGCCCCCGTGGCTGGCATATGGTTGAGGCACATATGCAGGTGGATGGCGAAGCGGTATCGGCGTCGTTGTTCGATTTTGGGCTTTATCTGTTCCACAATCATCAGGCTTTACAAGCGCAGGACAGCGGCCCGTATTTTTATTTACCCAAGCTGGAAAATGCGGCTGAGGCCAGGCTTTGGAATATGGTCATACTTCATGCCCAGTCTCTGCTGGGCCTTCCCATTGGCACGGTGCGGGTAACAGTTTTGATAGAAACCATTATGGCCAGCTTTGAGATTGATGAAATTTTATATGCCCTGCGCGATCATATTGTTGGTCTTAATTGCGGACGGTGGGATTATATCTTCAGTTACATCAAACGCTTTGCCCGTCGTGCTGACCGTATCTTGCCCGAACGTGCCAATGTGACCATGACCTCGCCCTTTATGCGCGCCTATTCGCGTTTGGTCATCGAGACCTGCCATAAACGCGGTGCCCATGCCATTGGTGGCATGGCGGCGCAAATCCCGATCAAGGGTGATGAGAAAGCCAATGAAGCCGCCTTTGCCAAAGTGCGCGCAGACAAAGAGCGTGAGGTAAAAGACGGCCATGATGGCACCTGGGTGGCGCATCCGGGCATGGTGGCTCTGGCCATGGAGGTGTTTGACGCGCATATGCCGCTGGCCAATCAGATTGAGCGCCTCAATGGCTATTGCGCCAGTGCGAAGGCATTATTGACACCAAGTGCTGGCGAGATCACCGAAGCCGGTGTTTGCACCAATATTGAAGTGGGGATTTTATATCTGGCTTCCTGGCTGCGCGGGCAGGGTGCCGTGCCCATTCATAATTTGATGGAAGATGCCGCCACGGCGGAAATTTCCCGCGCCCAGCTTTGGCAATGGCGGGTTCATGGTGCCAAAATGCAAAGCGGCATCATGATTGATGCGCCCTATCTGCAAGAGCAGTTTGCACGGATTCTGGCCAGGCTTAAAGTCGTTACAGGTGCGAAGGATTGGCAACAAAGCCGCATTGATGACGCGGCAAAAATTATGCGTGATCTGGTCTTTGTCGATGATTTTGAAGAGTTTCTGACCATTCCTGCCTATGAGTTGATCAAATAAAAAAGGCGTTGTGAGCAAGTCACAACGCCTTTTTAGCTGATATGAGAATCAGGTTTAGTTAAAGTCGAGCTTCAATTCCAGCCCGATAATGCGACCCTTGTTCAGCGGCGCAAACGAGCCGCCGCCAAGCGTGGCAGGCAATTGCGTGTCGCCACCATGGGTCACTTCATTGAGCAGGTTTTTACCATAAAGCGAGATGGTCACATTGTTCTCTGTGGTAAAGCCCAGATTAAGGTCCAGAATATCGGCAGCATTCAGCTCACCAAGATTATTATCGGTGTAAAATGAGCGATTGCGGTGCGCATAATTGGTCCGCAATGCCCAGCTTCCAAGACCGGGAACTTCGCTGTTCAGGATAAAGCCAACGCTGTAGGTCCAAGGGGCCAGACGCGGGATTTTTAAGGCTTTATCCGTGGCGTTCAAAGCGCCGTCGCCATTGAGATCAAACAAAACCTTGTCATAGCTGCCATCAGTGTAACCAACCGAACCCAAAAGGGTCAGCATATCCATGACATAAATCTGAACTTCGGATTCAAAGCCCCAAATGGTGGCATCGGCGGTATTGCGAATAAACTGCACCACACCGGCCAGAGGATCGGCAATGTTAATCTCCCGCTGCATGTTGGAAATGTCATTATAATAGATCGCAGAATTGATCCGTGCCCGGCCATTGGGCTGGCCCTTAAAGCCAACTTCGAAAGAACTGACTTTTTCCTCGTCAAACGGGGTAGGCAGGAAGGCCGCCGAAGTGTTGCGGAAATTATAGCCGCCGGAGCGGAAGCCTTGCGTCCAGTGACCGTAAACATTCCAGTCGTCATTGGGCGCCCAGGTCAGGCCGACTTTTGGTGAAAAGTTGGACCAGGAATCCCGGTCATTAAAGTCAAACGGGCAGGTGCCGGTAATGACATCACAAGGAGTACGATTGAAAATCAGCGTGGCAATGCTGGCGCGTTTTTTCTCGTGGGTGTAGCGACCGCCAAGGATCAGCGAGACTTGATCGGTCAGGTCATAATCAGCTTGCGCAAATACGCCGTAGGTTTTTTGCCGTTGTTGGCCGCCACCAAAGAAATTCAGAGCACCAAAGGCGATATTGCGGGTTTCCTGATAAGCCGTGTCCTGAGTGAAGTAATAAAGCCCGGTAGTAATGTCTACACGATCACCAAAGCGGCCGGCATAGCGCAACTCATTGCTCCACTGGTCCTGATCGGTGGCAAAGCTGGCGTGGAACAGGGCCAGAGGCGTGGCATCAATATCACTGCGTCCGGTTCCCAGAAAATCACGATAACCAAAAATGTTGGTAATGGTGCCATCACCAAGGGGAATATCCCAGTTCGTTTCAAAAACAATTTGGTCCCAGTTATTATCGTAAAAGCCGTCTTCATCTATCGAGAAGCTGTCAGAATTGCGGTCAAAGCTGACAAAGGCATTGGGGAATGTGCCGTTACGACCAGGGTGGTTTTGTGATGCCGGGCCATCACCATTGCTCTCGCCATGTTCATAGCGAAGAATGAATTCAACATTGTCATTGGGCGTAAAGATCAGGGACGGGCGAACCATCACGGTTTCAGACTGGCCAAAAACGCTGAACGCATCAGGCTGGCCAAAGGCCGGGCCGCCTTCATAGTTTTTGAAATAGCCATTGTCTTTATTATAATAGGCCGAGATTTTGGCTTTGAGTTTATCTTCAACCAAGGGGCCGGAGATGGAACCCATCAGGTAATAATTACCACCGGTGTTTTTGAAACCCGATTCGGCGGCGGCCTTGAAGCTGGCCTGAAATTCATCTGTGGGCTTTTTGGTGTTGATCAGCACCGCACCGCCGGTCACGTTACGGCCAAAAAGGATGCCTTGCGGGCCACGCAGCACTTCTATGCTTTCAAGGTCAAAAATATCCAGCACAACCCCGGCATTAATACCCAGATACATGCCATCAGTGAAAACCCCAACGGTGGGGTCAATGGAAGGAATGGAGCTGTTGATCCCCAGGCCACGAATAGAGAAGTTGGCGACACCGGGGGTGGTGCCAATATCATCGAGCGAGACATTTGGGATGGAATAACTTAATGATTGCAGGTCGGTGACATGCAGCACTTCAAGCTGCTTCTCGCCAAAAGCAGTAATGGCAACCGGGGCTTCCTGGATGTTGACGCCGCCCGCTTTCTTGGTGGCAGTAACGATGATCTCATCTTCAAGCACCGAGCCAGCGCTTTGCGCCAGTGCAGTGCCGGTAAGTGCAAAAGAAGATGCAGCACATAGCATTGCAATTTTTAGGGAGTTGCTGGTTTTCATGTTTTCCTCACATTTGTGCCGGGTCCGGCCCATTATTGTTATGTTCTACCCATTGCAGGATTGCTGCTTCATAAGCATTTTTTGCCAATTTTGGCTAATAAAAACGCAGTTATCGGCGGGTTTGCCTTGGCAGAAGCTGACCATTGTGACAGATTTGCAACATTCTGCCCATTATTTTAAGAATATCATAATCAGATACACGCAGGGGGCGTAATTTGAGCCAGAGCCAACTCTCCCGTAAAAAATATGAGCGAGATCTGCGCACCTTACAGATCGCGCTGGGGCATATGCAGCGCCGGGGCGTTGAAAAGAACTGGCGCATATGCGTCGTTTTTGAGGGCCGTGATGCGGCGGGCAAGGATGGATCGATCAAGCGCATAACGGAAAATATGCCGCCGCGCGAAGTGCGAAACATTGCTTTGCCTAAACCCACGGCACGGGATCGTGCCAGTTGGTATTTTCAGCGCTATGTGCCGCATTTACCCGCAGAAGGAGAGATAACCCTGTTCAACCGGTCCTGGTATAATCGCGCCGGGGTGGAACCGGTCATGGGGTTTTGTACGCCGGAACAGACGCAGGTTTTTCTGACCGCCGCACCGCAATTTGAAGAAATGTTGGCCGAAGACGGCATAGTGCTGCTTAAATACTGGCTGGATATACCCAAAGCGGTTCAGCACAAGCGTCTGGAAAAACGCAAAAACGATCCTCTGAAAACCTGGAAGCTCAGCCCGTTGGATGCCTATGCGCAATCCCGCTGGGATGCCTATAGCGAGGCGCGCAATACCATGTTGCGGCGCACCGATCACGGGCTGGGCAAATGGAATATTGTTCAGGCCAGTGACAAGAAAATGGCGCGTCTGGAAATCATCCGGGATTTACTGCACAAGCTGGCACCTGACCTTCTGGATCATCCCGTTGACCGCAAAATTGTGCAGGAATTTACGCCCAAACAAATTGCCGATGGCACACTGGCCCCATAAACAGGCAAGACCTCTTTCTTTATTGTCAGGAAACCCATGACTACTAAACCAACGCAACCCACCCGTGAGCTTGGCTTGCCCGAACTGATTGCCATGGGTGTTGGCGGTATGATTGGCGGCGGTATATTTTCCGTGCTTGGTCTGGCTGTGGGCATTGCCGGTCATGCGGCACCGCTGGCATTTCTGATTGGCGCTTTTATTGCCCTCGCGGGAGGCTATTCCTATATCAAACTGGCACTGACCTTTCGCGATGACGGGGCCAGTTATACCTATCTGGCACGTGCTTTTCCCAACTTCCAGTTTATCTCTACACTGGGGGGCTGGACGGTAATCGTGG
The DNA here is from genome assembly GCA_021776595.1 of Robiginitomaculum sp. GTDB lineage: Bacteria > Pseudomonadota > Alphaproteobacteria > Caulobacterales > Maricaulaceae > Robiginitomaculum_B. The sequence goes on from JAJFFP010000092.1 coordinate 37,466, forward strand.
GCTATGTGGGCACGCTGGCGCTTTATGCTTTTACCTTTGGTGCCTATGGTGCCGATCTGCTGGGGCATGGTGCGGATCACTATGTGCGCATGGCGCTGTCGGCACTGGTGCTTACGTTTTTCTTGTGGCTCAATTTGCGCGGTGCCGGGGATGCCGGTTTTGTCGAGGATCTGGTCGTTTATACCAAAATCGCCCTGCTTGGGTTTTTTGCCATTGCCGGGGCGCTAACGGTAAAATCAGACCACCTTGTGCCGGTTTTTGACCGTGGATATGCCTCTGTCTTTATGGCGGGCGCGCTGGTGTTTGTGGCTTTTGAAGGCTTTCAGCTAATCACCAACGTCATGAGTGAAATGCGTGATCCAGATCGCAATGTGCCGCGCGGCATTTATGCTTCCATCATTATCACCTCTCTTATTTATATTGTTCTGGCCATTGTTGGCATTGGTAATCTGGGGGAGACAGAACTGATTGCCGCCAAAGAATACGCACTGGCGGCGGCGGCGCGACCGGTGCTTGGCGAGGCCGGTGTGGTGCTGGTCGGCGTGGCGGCGTTGCTTGCCACCTCCAGCGCCATTAATGCCACCGCTTTTGGGGCTTCACGCATGATGGCACAAATGGCCCTGGAAAAACGTATGCCAAAGGCTTTTTCCCGGCGAAATAAACGCAATGCGCCGCGCAATGCGGTTTTTGCCCTGATTGGCTTTGCTGCCCTTTTTACCCTTGCTGGCGGGCTGGAAGTCATTGCCGCATTTTCCTCCCTGACTTTTTTACTGGTTTCCATCGGGGTTTCGGCGGCCAATATGAAATTGCATAAAAAAAGCGCCTCAAAGCCCTCCTTGATACTGTTGGGTCTGACGTTAATGAGCACAACGGTCGTGCTTTTGGTGGTGCATTTATGGAATAATAGCCGAACGACCCTGTTCATTATACTTGCCATATATGCCGTAGTTGGTGCCGCAGCGGTGTTTTATGGCTGGCTGGAGAAGCGCGCATGAACCAGAACGATTGGGACCTGCCGGCGCCTTTTATTCACAAAGTTGTGGCCAAACCGGAGCACATTGATGCTTTTGGCCATGTCAATAATGCGGTTTATAATAACTGGCTGGATGAAGCGGCCTGGGCGCACTGGGACAGTTTCGGCTTTGACAAGGCCTCCTGCGTAGCCGCCCGCCGTGGCATGGCTGTTTATCGCGCTGAAACCGATTATCTGGCCTCGGCTTATGTGGGCGATGAGCTGGATGTGGCAGTGTGGATCACGGCGTCAGACGGGCGTTTGCGGGCCGAAAGAAGATACCAGATTCGCCGTGTGGATAATGGGCAGAGCATTTTTCGCTCTTTGTGGAAGCTGGCCTGTTTTAACCTTGATACCGGTCGTCCGGCGCGGATGAGTGCGGAACTGGTTGCACATTATGTTGTAAAAGACCAAGTTAGAGAACAACAGGAATTGAACAAGAATAAATCATGATGACTTTTACCGAAGCTGAAGAGGCCCCGGCCGGGCGCACCAATATGATCAAACTGCATACGCCTGAAGATTTCGAAGGCATGCGAAAGGCGGGTAAACTCGCTGGTGAATGTCTGGATATGCTGTGTGGGCATATGCGTCCAGGTGTGGTGACCAATGATCTGGACAAGCTGGCGCGTGAATTTATGCTCGATAATGGATCGCAGCCAGCCTGCCTTTACTATCGCGGCTATCCCAAAACCCTGTGCATTTCCGCCAATCATGTGGTGTGTCACGGCATTCCCGGTGAAAAAACCCTGAAAGATGGCGATATTGTCAATATTGATGTGACCCTGATCCTTGATGGCTGGCATGGTGATACCAGCCGTATGTTTGCGCTTGGCAATGTGAAACGCCGGGCCCGGCGGCTGATCGATATTACCTATGAAGCGCTCATGCGCGGTATTGCTGTGGTTAAGCCCGGCGCACACCTTGGCGATATTGGCCATGCCATTCAAACCTATGCAGAAGAAAACCGCTGCTCTGTGGTGCGCGATTTTTGCGGCCATGGGGTGGGCCGGGTTTTTCATGATGCCCCCAATGTGCTGCATTATGGTCAGCCCGGCACCGGGGTCGAGCTGAAAGAAGGTATGTTTTTTACCATCGAGCCAATGCTTAACCTTGGCAAGCCTTCGGTTAAAATCCTCTCTGATGGCTGGACGGCGGTTACCCGCGACCGTTCCTTATCGGCGCAGTTTGAACATTCCATTGGTGTAACCGCAAACGGGACAGAAGTGTTTACCAAATCCCCTGCAGGTCTGGATAACCCGGCGCAGCTTGATAGCGAATGAGTGAAAAGACGACCAAACCGCATTATCATGGCCATCGCGCACGCCTGCGCGAACGCTTTGAAGCATCTGGCCCGGATGCACTGGCTGATTATGAAATGCTGGAGCTCATATTGTTCCGTGCCATTCCGCGCCGGGACGTCAAGGGTATGGCCAAGTCACTGATCGCGCAGTTTGGCGGCTTTGCCGAAGTGTTGGGGGCGCCAATTGCCCGTCTTGCCGAGGTTTCTGGCATGAATGATACGAGTGCACGAGAGCTTAAAATCATCCACGCGGCAGCATTGAGGGTGCATCAGGCCGGTGTCATGCACCGCCCGGTGGTTTCAAGCTGGACAGCTTTGCTGGACTACTGCCGTGCCGCCCTGGCACAGGAAACCACGGAACAATTTCGGGTTTTGTTTCTGGATCGTAAAAACCGCCTGATTGGTGATGAAGTGCAAAGCCGGGGCACCGTGGATCACACCCCGGTTTATCCGCGCGAGGTATTGCGCCGCGCGCTGGAGCTTGGTGCCTCTGCGGTAATATTGGTGCACAATCACCCCAGCGGCGACCCTACACCGTCCAAGGGAGATATTGATATGACCCGTGAGGTGATAACCGCCGCCCGTGCCCTGAAAATTACCGTGCACGATCACATTATTGTGGGCCGCGAAGAGGTGGTCAGCCTCAAGGCACTGGGTCTGATGTAAAAAGGAATGGACGATGGCGCAATATAAACTTGACGGGATCGCTCCGGTAACACCGCCAGAAGGGCAATTCTGGGTAGCACCCAATGCCACACTGATTGGCAGGATTGAGCTGAAAAAACAGGCATCGATCTGGTATAATGTGGTGGCGCGCGGCGATAATGAACTGATTAGTATTGGTGAAAATACCAATGTCCAGGACGGTAGTGTTCTGCATACTGATATGGGGTTTCCACTTACCATTGGGGCGGATGTAACCATTGGTCATATGGCCATGCTGCACGGCTGCACCATTGGCCATACCAGCCTGATTGGTATTGGCGCGACCGTGTTAAATGGTGCAAAAATTGGCAATTATTCCCTGGTCGGTGCGCATGCCCTTGTAACCGAAGGCAAGGAATTTCCTGATGGCTCGCTGATTGTCGGTAGTCCCGCCCGCGTGGTGCGCACTTTGAGCGAAGACCAAATCAAAATGCTCAAGGCATCTGCTGAGCATTATGTGCAAAACTGGAAACGCTATGCAGCAGGGCTGCAAGTGCTCTCATAAACCTCTGGTCATCAGCAGATAAAGCCCGATGCGAACAAGCAAAGTGGCAAAGACCGTAATCCAAAGCCGGCGTTGCATTATCATGCCACTGGCCAGCCCCAATGCTGCTGCCAAAGCGGAAACCACGATAAAGCCTATCAGGTTAAAAACCCCAAGCGTCAGCCAGAAAAAAACCGACAGGCCATAGGAGGTGATAAGCGCCAGGACAAGATGGGTGATGAGTGAAGGCTTGTTGGCCTTGCTCATTCGCTGTCCTGCCAGAACTGGCGGATGCGGGCATCGGTTTCCTGCCCCACATTAAACCAGGCGGAACGGCCTTTACTGGCATCGGCAATAAACAGGGTATCTTCGCTGCCAAGTACATGAGACATGGCATTGCGCAATGTGGCGGCATTGGCATGGGCACTTAACAGCCACACCTCCGGCATGGCTTCGATGGCCACCCCAAAGCTGCTTAGGCTTTCCATAAAAGTGGCGCGGGAGTGATAGCTGATTTTTGCAAAGACGACAAACCGGTGTGCGGTCGTTGGTTGTGCGTTTTCACTTTTTTGTTGCACCGGCCCGCCCAGAAAAGTTGTCAGGATTTCGTCCTCAATTGCCGGGATGAACAGGCCATTTTTTTCGGTGCAGACCAGAGAACGCGCACCAAGGCGGCCTTCGCTGGCAAATAACTGCAAGCGTTCTTCATCATAGGGGCCATAAACGGTGTCTTTGACCTTGATATACCATTGCGGCATCGCGTTGGTATCTGGATTATCGGATTGCACTCTTATTCTCCAAGCCTTGCTGCATTAGATCGTAACATATTTGGCAGCTTGAATACCACGTCTTCACGAGCGCTGACCTGATTTTGCACAGTGATCGCAAAGCGCTCTTTAAGAAGTGCCAGCAGGTCTGTCACCAGATTTTCAGGTGCAGAAGCGCCGGCGGTAATGCCCAGGGTTTTAACGCCATCCAGCCAGTTTGGGCAAATGTCATCGGCGCTTTCAATCAGGTGCACATCACTGGCCCCGGCCCGGCGGGCCACCTCGACCAGACGCATGGAATTGGAAGAATTAGGCGCACCAAAAACCAATACCAGATCGCAATCGGGCGCAATCGCTTTCACCGCCGTCTGCCGGTTGGTGGTGGCATAGCAAATATCTTCACGGTGCGGTGCGGCAATCCCGGCAAAGCGATTTTGCAGGGCTTCAACAATATCACTGGTATCATCCACGCTCAGCGTGGTTTGGGTCACAAAAGCAAGATTTTTCGGGTCTTGCGGGACCATGCGCATCACATCCTCGCAGGTCTCAATCAGGGTTACGGCCCCTTCCGGTAACTGGCCCATTGTGCCGATGACCTCAGGGTGCCCCCGATGGCCGATCAGTAATACATGACGCCCTGCATTATGATGGCGCTCGGCCTCCACATGCACTTTGGAAACCAGCGGGCAAGTGGCATCGACATAGATTAATTGCCGCCTTTGGGCTTCTTTTGGCACGGATTTTGGCACCCCATGGGCGGAGAAAACCACAGGCCGGTCATCGGGGCATTCATCAAGCTCGTCAATAAAAACCGCGCCCAGTTTTTCCAGATGCTTGACCACATGGCGATTGTGGACAATCTCGTGGCGCACATAAACCGGCGCGCCGAATTTCTCGATGGCCCGTTCGACAATCTGGATAGCCCGATCCACCCCGGCGCAAAACCCGCGCGGGGCCGCCAGACGGATCAGAAGGGATTTTTTTGGTGTTGGCATGGAATTGCAGACATCTTTCATTGCCGTTACTAACGCAAGACGATATGTCTGCGGGTCTATCAAACTGTGCGTCCCGGTCAACGGCACTTGTAATACTGGATGATTGAAACCTCATGACACGCTCGCAAACCTTATTGCTCCTTACTGCTTTTTCGCTTGTGCTTTCCGGTTGCAAGACCGTAGGCAATGCTTTTGAGGAAAAGAAAAATATCGGCCCCTGCCCGGCAGCACTGGTGTTGTGGGATGCCGCCCGCAAGGTAGAGTTTAACGGCCCGGAAAAATATGAGAATGTCGGCTTTACCGGCGAAATGCTGGGGGCGCGTTCGTTTTGCAAATATTATGACGAACGCCCCATAAGCGCGGATCTGAAAGTGGATATGGCCTTTGGTCGTGGCCCGGCAGCTGTTGGTGACACCAGGGAATATCGCTATTTTATCTCAATCGTTCGCAAGGATCTGGCTGTGATCGACAAGCAGGTGTTTTCCACCACGGTTAAATTCAAACCCGGTGAGCAGATTATCCACCGCACCGAAAAATTTGGTAAAATTATTATCCCGCGCGCCAAAAGCAACACATCGGGAACCAATTTTGAAATCATAGTTGGCTTTGAATTGACGCCTGAAGAATTGGCCTTTGCGCGATCCGGCAAACGGTTCCGGCTGGACTGATATGCACGCGCTGGCGCAACAATTGGGCAAGCGGCTGGGCGAGGCCTTTGCCGCCGAGGGCCTGCCCTTTGAACTGGGTCAGGTTAAAACCTCAGACCGGTCCGATCTGGCGCCTTTTCAATGCAATGGCGCGCTGGCGGCGGCCAGGCTGGCTAAAGCCTCCCCGCGTGATATTGCCGGGCGTATCACCGATCATCTGCAGGGCGATCCACTGATTGCCAGGACCAGCATTGCCGGGCCAGGATTTATCAATGTGGTGCCATCCGATGCCGCCTATGCCCATCAGGCCCAGGCGCTTTTTGGTGACGAAAATTGCGGAGCCAGCAAGACCGGGCATCCGCAAAAGCTGATCATCGACTTTGGCGGGCCCAATGTGGCCAAGCCCATGCACGTGGGCCATTTGCGCTCGTCCGTTATCGGCGATGCCCTGCAACGCATTGCCCGCTTTGTTGGCCATGATGTGCTCAGTGATATTCATCTGGGCGATTGGGGCCTGCAAATGGGCCATCTGATTACCGAACTGGAAGATGAACAGCCGGGCCTGCCGTATTTTGACGAGAACCTTTGCGGTCCATGGCCCACCGAGCCGCCCGTCTCGCTTGACGATCTGTCACGCCTCTATCCCGTTGCCGCAACCAAAGCCAGGGCCGATACATCGCGGATGCAACGCTCGCGCAAGGCCACGGCAGAATTGCAGGCCGGACGGCCCGGTTATCTGGCACTATTGCACCATTTTATTGCCGTCTCGCGCGCCGGACTGGAAAAAGATTTTGATGCCCTTGGGGTGCATTTTGATCTGTGGAAGGGTGAATCGGACGTGCATCCTTTGATCCCGGCCATGATCGAGGACTTCAAGGCTCGCGGCATTACCGAGGAAAGCCAGGGCGCGCTGATCATCCGCATTGCCCGCGAGGGCGACAAGAAAGAACAGCCGCCCTTGATTTTGGTATCCTCCGAAGGCTCGGCGCTTTATGGCACTACAGATCTCGCCACCATTTTGGATCGCAAAAACACGGCTCACCCGGATCATATTCTTTATGTGGTGGACCAGCGTCAGGGCCAGCATTTTGAGCAGGTTTTTCGCGCCGCCGACAAGTCTGGCCTGATGAACGAAAACGCGCTGGAACACATCGGTTTTGGCACGGTCAATGGCAAGGATGGCAAGCCGTTCAAAACCCGCGAGGGCGGGGTGATGCGCCTTGCTGACCTGATGGACATGGCCAAAACCTCTGCGCGGGGCCGCATGGATGAGGCAGGAATTGGCGAAGGCTTTGATGAGACTGCCCTTGACGACATTGCCCGCAAGGTCGGCCTTGCCGCCATCAAATTTGCCGATTTGCGTAATCAGCGTCTGACGAATTATGTCTTTGACATGGATCGCTTTACCGCGTTTGAGGGCAAGACCGGGCCGTATCTGCAATATGCGGCGGTGCGGATTAAATCCATATTGCGCAAAGCCGCAGA
>JAJFFP010000093.1 GCA_021776595.1 Robiginitomaculum sp.
GCCCGTGGGAGCTGGGCCAGACCGGCGGCGTTTTTACGGAACAGGTGATCCGCCCCACCGGCCTGATTGATCCGCCGGTCGAGGTGCGCCCGGTATCAAAGGATGGTGCCAACCAGATCGATGATGTGATCGACGAGGTGCGCCGGGTTACACGAGAAGGCTATCGCTCGCTGGTCACCACCTTGACCAAAAAAATGGCCGAGGACTTGACCGAGTATATGCACGAGCAGGGCATCCGTGTGCGCTATATGCACTCGGACATCGATACGTTGGAACGCATTGAAATCATCCGGGACTTACGTCTGGGCGCGTTTGACGTGCTGATTGGGATCAATTTATTGCGCGAGGGGCTGGACATCCCCGAATGTGCCTTTGTCGGCATATTGGATGCGGATAAGGAAGGCTTTTTGCGTTCCGAAACCTCGCTGATTCAGACCATTGGCCGCGCCGCTCGCAATGTGGATGCCCATGTGGTGCTCTATGCGGACCGCATTACCGGTTCCATGGAACGGGCCATGGCCGAGACCAAAAGACGGCGCGAGAAACAAGAAGAATATAATGCCAAACACAATATCACTCCGCAATCTATCAAACGCGACATTGGCGACATACTGGACAGTGTTTACGAGGGCGATCATGTGCGCATAGCCGCCTCTGATACCGTGCGCGATTACGCAAAAGGCCTGGCCGAAGATGGCGAACACTTTATCGGCGCCAATCTGGCCGCTGTCATTGCCGATATGGAAAAGCGTATGCTGCGCGCCTCGGCTGATCTGGAATTTGAAGAAGCGGCGCGTTTAAGGGACGAAATCGCGAGGCTTAGAGAGACCGAGCTGGACATGCTTGAACCCGGCAGCGCAATGCGCAAAAAGGGCCGCACTTATCGGGGACCGGGGAGCAGCGCCCCCAAACCCGATCGCGCTAGCGATAGCGTCGGCAAACCGCGCGGGGTTAGCTGGAAACACAAGAAAAAGAAGAGGTGAGGGCGTGGCTGGAGGGAATCGAACCCTCCTAGCGGTAACTACTAGCTAGCCAACAGGCATCTGGTTGCTCACAAACGACATACCTAAACTTTTCCACCAGGGCCACAGTACCGCCAGTAAAGATACGTATTTGTTGAAACGATTTTTTATATCCATATTTATCTCCATGATTTTGAATAGTTTAAAACTAATCGCAACCCTGACAGAAAATAGGCATGTCGCTAAATAAGCAATCGTTCCGCAAATTGGTTCAAACGCTAATTCCGTAAATAAAATATAGCATTTGAATTTAATATTTCAATGGCAAATGAATATAATTTTTGTACGGTACATGTAGGCTTACCAGTTGTGTTTAAATCAAACCAGAGAACTGCGAAATTGAACCAAAACTGACACCCACTCACTTCTCAATGGATCCCGGCTCGGTGGCCGGGATGACACGAGTGGGCCTAACCATATCCATATCACCGTCATTCCGATGAAAATCGGAATCCAGTTTCCCTTCACACTGGATACCGGCTCGGTGGCCGGGATCAAACGGTTGGGTAATGGTTTCCTCTCCTGCCAACAGGCATTGACGTTCACGCACTGGGCGAGGCACATGTGATGCCAATTGACGCCAATGAACCGGATATCAGAATGAGTGAATTGCCCCCCTGTCCAAAATGCCAGTCCATCTATACCTATGAGGATGGCAGCCTGCTGGTTTGCCCTGAATGTGCCCATGAATGGAGCCCTGATGCCCCGGTTCAGGGCGATGATGCAAAGGGCATTAAGGATGCCAATGGCAATCCGTTAAGTGATGGCGATACCATCACCGTGATCAAGGATTTGAAGGTCAAAGGCTCATCATTGGTGGTGAAAGTTGGCACCAAGGTCAAAAATATCCGACTGGTGGACGGGGATCATGACATTGATTGCAAAATCCCCGGCATTGGGGCCATGCAGCTAAAATCTGAATTCGTCAAAAAGATATAAGCGTGTCTTTTTCCAAAACGTAACTGCATCCAAAGGCGAGGGCACGGGCATCTGACCAATATGACAATTCGTCATGTATTTGTGAGATGTGATTATGAAACCAGACACCACCCAAAAACTGAGCGCCCTGATCGAGGTCATCGGCTTTGTTGCCCTGGCCCTTATCCTCAAACGGGTTCTTGACCCGGTTATCTGGCGCTATGCCGGGCCGGTTTCCCTGATCAGCACATTGGCTGTTTTAACCATCTATATGCGATTTCGCGGACTAAGCTGGGCCGGGATGGGCCTGCGCCGTTTGCCTGGCCTCAAGGCCAAGTTGCTGGTGCTGCCACAATCACTTCTTACCCTGCTGGTCTTTGGTGCTGCGGTTGCCACCGTGCTGCTGGGTGGTCAGGCGCTGGGGCTTGAGTTTATGAGCGAGGTTCCGGCAGGGATAGAAGAGCGCTGGGGTGATGTTCGGGGAAATTTACCTCTCTATCTTTTATGGATGGCCATTGTCTGGACGGCGGCGGCCTTTGGCGAGGAAATGTTTTTCCGGGGTTTTTTGATCACCCGTCTGCAAACCGCCTTTAAGGGCTTGCCACTGGCCAGTGTGCTGGCTGTGATCCTCCCGGCAATGTTGTTTGGCTATGGGCATATGTATTATCAGGGCCTGCGCGGTTTTTTTGTAACCGGCGCCATAGCCCTGGCGTTTGGCACCATGTTTTTGCTGTTCAAGCGTAATTTATGGCCAATCATCCTGCTCCATGGTGCCATTGATTCACTGACCTTTACAGCCATGTATCTGGATATGGATATATGAGGCGAGACTTAACCGGCGCTGGCCAGGGTGCCGATGGCCGTGGTTTTACTGACCGTTTTGGCAGGGTGTGCCGCTTTGATCAGGGTGTCGATACGCGCTTTTTCTTTGGCAAAGAGTTTTAACTCTGATGGCTTGAGTTTGCGCCCGGTGGGCACTTTGACGGTCATCGGGTTGACCTGGCGGCCATTTTTTAGGACCTCATAATGCAGGTGCGCGCCGGTCACGCGCCCGGTGGCTCCTACATAGCCAATAATCTGGCCCTGACTGACCCGGCGGCCTTTTCTGATACCGCGCCCGTATTTTGAAAGGTGCGCATAAGCCGTCTTGTATCCATTGGAATGGCGAATTCGCACATAATTCCCAAAGGAGCCATAACGCGAGGAACGCTCGATCACACCATTACCGGCGGCCATAATTGGTGTGCCGCGCACAGCGGCAAAGTCTGTGCCTTTATGGGCGCGGGTATAACCCAGCACCGGATGGCGGCGGCGGCCAAAACCAGATGAAATGCGGGCGCCCTTAATGGGCGTTTTCATCAAGAAGCGTTTGGCACTTTGTCCGTCTTTATTGTAATAACCGACTTCCCCGTCAGGGGTCTTAAAGCGATAAAAGGCCTTTTCCTTGCCGCGTGGGGCGAGCATGGCAAAAATCAGATTGCCGGTTTTGATGGAAGTGCCGCGTTCATCTCGATAATCTTCATACACCATATCAAAACGGTCGCCGGGGCGGATGCCGCGCTGAAAATCTACTGAATAGGCAAAAAGCTGGGCAAAGGCCGCGATCACGGCATCATCGGCACCGGCGGTCAGACCATCCACGTAAAGCGAGGCATCAATGGTGCCACTGGCCCGGCTCTGTCCGGTTTGTAATTCCATGTTTAATTCGCGGGCGGTAAACCGGCCATCATATTCACGCTCCAACAGCACGGTTCTGGTGACATCTGGCTTGAGAGCCATACCGGCCAGGTGAAACTGTGCATTTTTTGCGCTCTTTGCCGAATTGATGGTTTCCAGTGTCAGGGACAAGGTCTGCCCGGCGCGCAATTGTCTGGGATTATAGGTTTTGCTTAATGCGGTAATGGCACTGGCAGCCTCACGGCTATCAACACCGGCTTTTTCCAGCAATTTGGAAAGCGTAGCCCCCGGTTTGACTTTAACGGCACGGTGATGAATGCGGCTGAATTTTTCTTCAATAAACTCGTTAAATACGGCTTGCTCCAGGGCCGCCATATCAGGCAAAGGCAGTTCAGCGGGTGTCTGTGTTTGGGCCTCGACAGGGGCCGCAGCGATTGTATGCGGCTTTTGCGGGGTCTGGTTGGCGGCAAGATTAAAAAATGCCAAACCGATAAGAAGCACAGGTATGGCCAGCGCGGCCAACCCGATAACCTTCTGTTCTTTATTAATGCCGTGCATCACCGTGGTGCGCGCGCTCATTTCATTCCCCGTAATCAACACTCGTCCGGGCAGCAGTCAATGCGAGCCAGGTTAAAGAAGTCTGAGTATCTAAAAAAATCTTGTGTTTTTATTTTGGCGCATCTGAAGGAAAAATCCAAGCGCTCTCACCACCTGCGTGCACAAAATTACGCCGCGCACGTAACATTGACCCCGATTCATCAGATGGTAAGGCTATGCCTGCATTTTGAAACCAATCAGCCGTTTTGATCAAAATTGAAAACCAGATGAGTGCCGATATGACAGATAAAATCACTTTGCAGGACATGCCAGCCGAAGAGCTGGCCGCTCTATTATGCGCCCGACTGTGCCACGATCTTGTCGCACCGGTCAGCGCCATTAACACCGCCCTTGAAGTGATGGACGATGAAAGCGCCTCGGATATGCGCGAAGAAGCCCTGAAATTATTGCACCTTTCTGCCGCCCAGGCCTCGGCCAAGCTGGAATTTTCCCGGCTGGCATTCGGGGCCGGCACCTCGGCACCGGGTTTGGTTGAAACCAGCGAGTTAAAACGCCTGGTCATGGGCGCATTTTCCGGGGCTCGTTCTGAAATTATATGGCGGGTTACGGCATCGCATTTGTCCAAAACGGCTGCGAGGCTGTTGTTGAATATGGTAATACTGGGCGTTGAAGCAGCATTGCGGGGCGGGGAAGTCCATATCGAGGCGGCTTCGGCAGCCCGCATGCGCGTTAGTGTGCATGGCGGGATGAGCAAGCTCTTGCCTACTGTGACCATCGCCCTGGAAGGGCTGGCCATGGAAAACGGTTATGATGGCCGCTCTATTCAACCGTTTTATACCGGCTTGATCGCCCGTTCTCTTGGTGGACGGACCGAGGCCCGCACTATGGAAGATGGGGTCGAGTTTACCTCTCTAACGGCAGAGGCAGAAGTAGAGACCATTGGTGTGCGTGCCCAGGCCGGATAATCATCAAACATTTTAGCACACTTTTAGATACTCTTTAGCACCCCCTTAACCACTCCGGTTAATGATAACCCTGCCTGGGAAATATCAATGCCCCTGGGGGAGCAAAAAATGGACGATCTATTAGAAGAGTTTTTAACCGAAACATCTGAAAGCCTTGAAACGGTTGATGCAGAACTGGTCAAGTTTGAGCAAAACCCCAATGATGAGGAAACGCTCAATAATATATTCAGGCTGGTTCATACGATCAAAGGCACGTGCGGCTTTTTGGGTCTGCCACGGCTGGAAGCACTGGCTCATGCCGGCGAAACTCTTTTGGGCAAATATCGCGATAAAGCACTGGTGCCAAACTCGGACACCGTTGGCCTTATTCTTGAATCCATTGACCAGTTAAAAGCAATTTTGGCGCATCTGGGCAGCACCCAGACCGAACCGGAAGGCAATGATGACGACATGATTGCCAGTCTGGTGGCGGCCTCTGAAGGCAAGATGGAAAAGCCGGTGGAGACAATTGCCAAACCCAAAGAAGAAACGATTCCTGCCGAAGAAGAAAAAACAACACAAGAAAACGGCGAAAACTATGACGCTGATCTGGATCGCGAATTACGCCCCGGCGAAGTTTCTCTGGCTGACCTGGAGCGCGCCTTTATGGAGGCCGATGGACCGGACCTTGAACAGCTGGCCGTTGAAGCTGAGCAAATTAAACAGGCAGAAGAAGCCAGAAAAAAAGAAGAAGCTGAAAAAGAGTCCAACAAGCCAAGCGTAGAGGTTTCGCTGGTCTCACAATCCATCCGGGTTAATGTTGATGTTCTGGAAGACCTGATGACCATGGTCTCCGAGCTGGTGCTTACCCGCAATCAGCTTTTGCAAATGGTCCGCCATATGGGCGATACCGAAATCAAGGTGCCGTTGCAAAGACTGTCAAGTGTAACGTCTGAATTGCAGGACGGGGTTATGAAAACCCGTATGCAGCCGATTGGCAGTGCCTGGAAGAAATTGCCGCGCATTGTCCGTGATTCTGCCAAGGCTGTGGACAAGAAAATCGAATTGCACATGGAGGGCGAAAACACCGAGCTTGACCGCCAGGTGCTGGAACTCATTCGTGATCCATTGACCCACATGGTGCGTAATTCATGTGATCACGGCCTGGAGCCAACAGATGTACGTCTGGCCGCAGAAAAGCCGGAGGCAGGACAAATTCACCTTCGGGCTTTCCATGAAGGCGGCCATATTGTCATTGAGATCGCCGATGATGGTGCTGGTCTTCCCACCTCTAAAATCAGGCGCAAGGCGATTGAAAACGGTACCATTACCGAAGAAGAAGCGCAAAGCATGTCGGATAATCAGATACATCGTCTGATTTTTGCCGCTGGCTTGTCCACTGCCAAAGAAGTCACTTCCCTGTCGGGCCGTGGTGTTGGTATGGATGTGGTGCGCAACAATATTGAGCAAATCGGCGGCACTATTGACCTTCTGTCTATTGATGGAGAAGGGACAACCTTTACCATCAAAATACCGCTGACGCTCGCTATTGTTTCAGCCTTGATTGTTGAGGCTGCCGGCAGCCGCTTTGCCATTCCGCAACTCTCGGTTCTGGAACTGGTGCGCACAACAAAAGACGGCGAACACCGGGTTGAGGAAATTCATAACACCCGTGTCTTGCGCTTGCGTGACACTTTACTGCCGCTGGTTGATCTGGACGACATTTTACAATTACCGCAGGGTGAAAAATCATCTGACAATGCCTTTGTAGTCGTCATGACCGTGGGTGAACAGCGCTTTGGCGTTGTGGTGGATAATGTCTTTGATACCGAAGAAATAGTCGTTAAGCCACTGGCCAAAGTTCTGAGCAGCATTCCGGCTTTCTCCGGCAACACCATTTTGGGTGACGGCACGGTGATTATGATTGTTGATCCCAATGGAATCGCCAGAGCCGTCAATCTGAGCAAAGACAGCAAGCAAGCGGCGAATGATGAAAGCGTCAGCGTAGGGCGCATTGAGGAACAAACAGCCATGCTGCTCTTTAACGCCGGTGGCCGCGAACCCAAATCCGTGCCGCTTAGCCTGGTTACACGGCTGGAAGAGATTAATACTGCCACAATTGAAAGCGTGGATGGCGAGCAATTGGTGCAATATCGCGGTGGCCTGATGCCTCTGGTGCAAATCGGTGGTTTTGCGCCACTGGAAGATAATGAGCGCCAGCCCGTTCTGGTCTTTACCGATCATGGCCGTTCCGTTGGCCTGGTAGTCGATGAGATTGTCGATATTGTTGAAGAAGTGCTGAATATAGAAAAAAGCGCAAACACGCCGGGCATCATTGGCGCAGCGGTGCTTAAAGGAAAAGCCACAGAGATCATTGATGTTGGCCATTATCTGACCACGGCCTATCACGACTGGTTCGAGAATGCGAACAAGGAAAAAGTTGCGGAAACACCTAGAAAACAACGCATATTGCTGGTCGATGACAATGCGTTTTTCCGCAATATGGTGGCCCCATTGCTTTCTGCCGCCGGTTATGAAGTCACTGCCGTTGGCAGTGCCGCCGAGGCTTGGAAGCTAAATGATGGTGGCGCTGATTTTGATGTGATTGTTTCCGATATTGAAATGCCGGACGAAACTGGCGTGGCCTTTGCCAGCAAATTGGCCAAGGACGAAAGCTGGTCATCCATTCCGCGACTTGCGCTTTCTGCCATGGCGCAAAATGACCTGGATCGCATGGGCGCTACCGATGCCTTTACGGACATTGTGCGCAAGGCTGATCGAGAATCGCTGATTTCCACTATTGATTATGTTCTTCAAACCCATGGAGAAGCCGCATGAACACCCCCGATGATACCCAACATACGCACCTAGACGAAAACAGTCGTGAATATGTAACCGTTGAAATTGCCGATCAGCTTTTCGGTATAGAAGTCACCAGCATCCATGATGTGTTTCAACCTCACTCCCTGACCGAAGTGCCGATGGCACCGCCAGAGGTGAAGGGTGTGCTGAATCTGCGCGGGCGGATTGTTACGGCCATTGATGCCCGCGACCGGCTTGGCTTGCCCAAACCCGAATGCGAAAACCATCAGGATATGGCTATTGGCGTTGAAATCGACAATGAATCCTACGGGTTGATTATCGATCGCGTGGGCGAGGTATTAAGACTGGCAGAAAGTGACCGGGAGCCAATGCCCAGCAATATTGATTCCAAATGGCAGGATGTTTCCCATGGCATATACCGTCTGGACGGGCGATTGCTCATTATTCTGAATATTGAAAGCATGCTGAATATTGGTGAAAACGAGGCACGCGCAGCCTGATACAGGCTGCACCCAAACCTTCAAAAGAGGACGTCAGGAAATGAAAAATTGTCTTGTTGTTGATGATAGCCGTGTGATCCGTAAAGTTGCGCGCCGAATTCTTGAAGAAATGCAGTTTTCTTGTGATGAAGCCGCTGATGGTGCGCAAGCGCTTGAGCAATGTCGCAAGACCATGCCCGATGCAATATTGCTGGACTGGAATATGCCGGTGATGAGCGGGATAGATTTCCTAAGAGCGTTGCGCAAGGAAGATGGTGGAAATGATCCTATCGTTGTTTTTTGCACCACAGAAAATGATATGGGACATATTACCGAAGCGCTCAATGCCGGTGCCAATGAATATATTATGAAACCTTTTGATGGTGAAATTTTAGGCTCCAAATTTGCCGAGGTCGGTCTGGTGCCAGCAGCAGTATGAGTATGCCCAATCCAGGTCTGGCCAGACCAGCCGCTGCTGGCAGTGATCCCATAAGGGTCATGATTACGGATGATTCTGCGGTGGTGCGCGGGCTGATTACCCGTTGGCTGTCCGAAGAAGCCGGCATAGAGATTGTGGCCAAGGCTTCTGATGGCATTATCGCCATCAAAATGGCTGGCGAGCACAAGCCGGATGTGGTGATTCTGGATGTTGAAATGCCGCGTCTGGATGGTTTGGCTGCATTGCCGCAAATCTTAAAAGCCTCACCAAAAACCAAAGTGGTGATGGCCTCAACGCTTACCCACCGCAATGCGGATATAACCTTACGCGCTTTATCCAGTGGGGCAGCAGATTACCTGCCTAAACCAGAATCCAGCTCTCTGGCCAGTGCCAAGGATTTTCGCCACGACCTGATTGCCAAAGTCAGGGCCCTTGGCGAAGCTGCCAAAAAGAAGGCCAGCTCCCGCTCACGCCCCATAGCGCCGCCCGCGCGCGTGGCAGCACGTGTCAGATTGCAAGAAAAGGCACCAAGGCCAGTGCCAAAAGCGCTATTTATCGGCTCTTCCACCGGCGGTCCGCAGGCGCTTCGTGATGTTATCAGCGTCATCGGCCCAAAGATTAAAATCCCGGTGTTCATTACCCAGCATATGCCCAAAGCCTTTACCGCCGTTCTGGCCGAGCATTTAAGCAAGAATGCACGCAAACCTGTGGTTGAGGGCCGCGATGGCATGCCGGTAAAGTCCAACGGTATTTATCTGGCGCCGGGTGATTTCCATATGACCGTGCGGCGCAGCGGGGCAGGCATTGTTATTGGTCTGGACCAGCGGCCAGCAGAAAATTATTGCCGACCGGCCGTGGACCCCATGTTTCGCAGTGCCGCTGAGGTTTACAACAATTCAGCCCTTGGGGTGGTGCTAACCGGCATGGGTCATGATGGCTGCAAAGGCGCCGAAGATATGGTTAAAACCGGAGCGCAGATTATTGCACAGGATGAAGCAAGCTCTGTGGTCTGGGGCATGCCCGGATCCATCGTGCAGGCCGGGCTTGCCGAGCAGATAAAACCAATCAGTCAAATAGGATCGACAATTATGAATATTGTCAGCGGGGGGAACCAGAGATGAACAGTCAGGATTTTGCTTTTTTGGTTGATATGCTGAAAAAAAGATCGGGCCATGTTCTGGCCGCCGATAAAGGGTATCTGCTGGATAGCCGCCTGGGGCCCATTGCTCGCAAGGAAAATTTTGCCTCGGTGGATGCACTGGTGGCGGCCATGCGAACACGTAATGATGAACGCTTAAATGCCATGGCTACAGAGGCGATGACCACCAATGAGACTTTTTTCTTTCGTGATCGCACGCCATTTGATCTCTTCAAGACTGAAGTAATTCCTTATATGGCGAAAAACCGCCGTCCAGGAACAAAAATGAAAATCTGGTGCGCGGCGGCTTCAACAGGGCAGGAACCTTATTCACTCGCCATGATTTTGCGTGAAGAAGCGTCCCGCTTAAATGGCATTACCAGCAGTATCCTGGCTACGGATATTTCCGATAAGGTTTTGCAAAAGGCAAAGGCCGGGCTTTATTCGCAATTTGAAGTGCAGCGCGGCCTGCCGGTACAGCTCATGGTTAAATATTTTGAAAAGAGTGATGATCTTTGGCGTATTGACCCTGGCTTGCAGCAACACATCACGTTTAGAAAATACAACCTGCTGGATAATTTTCGTGCCCTTGGCCAGTTCGATGTTGTGTTTTGCCGCAATGTGCTGATCTATTTTGATCAGGAAACCAAAAGCGATATTCTTGACCGCATGGCGCAATGTATAGCGCCGGATGGGTTTTTGTTTCTGGGCGCAGCAGAAACAGTGATGGGGCTTTCTGATGCCTTTGCCCCGGTGCCCGGTAAACGCGGGCTTTATGTGCGCAAGGAAAAAACAGCGACAGCACGCGTGGCGTAAGCCCTGACTGATTGTCATATAAAAAGCGGCCTTGCCAAAGGGCCGTTTTTTTTATGGACAAAGATGACGATAAATAGTAAGTATGACTTATTATAAGCCATAGTGCATAAAGTTATGAGCGATACAAAACAGGACCGGGAACTGGCCTTTGCCATTACCAATGCGGCACGGGCTTTGCGCACCGCTTTTAATGAAAAAGCGCACCATCTCGGCCTTACGCAGGCCCAGTATCGCACCCTGATTTATCTTTACCGCCAACAGGGCATTACCCAGAGAGAAATGGCGGACATATTGGAAATCAGGCCCATTACCCTTACCCGTCAGTTAGACCAATTGGCGGCCAATCAACTGATTGAACGACGCATTAACCCCAATGATCGCCGCTCTTTTCAACTTTATCTAACCAAAAAAGCCGAACCGGTCATTGGCGAACTGACCACCATCGGTGAAAGCCTTATGCAAAAGGCAACCAGGGATTTTGAGCAAGCGGACAAAAACCAATTGGCACAGATGCTGATCCATATGAAAGACATTTTACTGTCCAAGAGTGCATCGTGACTGAGCGCTCTGTGAGTGATAGTAAAGCGCAAACGCCACTGCTTCACCGTTTAACCTTGCCACAATGGAAGATGATTAAAAAAACAATCACAAACCGCCTGTTTCTCATGGGGTTGCCGATTGTGTTGATCGCTTTTACGGGCTTGTGGATATATGCCACGGGTGGGCGCTGGGTGCAGACCCAAAATGCCTATATCAAGGCGGACAAAGCACAGATCAGTGCAGAAGTTTCCGGCACGGTAACGGCGCATTTGGTGGCTGATAATCAACGTGTTCAGGCCGGTGATCTGCTCTTTAGTCTGGATACCAAAAAATACACCAATACGCTTGATGCGGCCAAGGCGGCCCATGATGAAGCCCTGGGGCAAATCAGGGCTGCAAAAGCCAATTACCAACAACGCCTGAGCGAACGTGAGCTCGCACGGGAAAACCTGGCTTTCGCTCAACAAGAACTGGAAAGGCGAACAAAACTGGCCGCGCGCAAAATCGTCCCCAGTGCCACCCTGGAAGAATATGTGCATGATCGGGATGTGGCGGCAGTGCGCCTGAAAAGCAAAGAACAGGAGATTGCCGTGTTGCGCGCGCTCCTTGGTGATCCTTTAGCCAGTGCTGACAAACATCCCAGTGCGCGCGGGGCGCAAAGCAAGGTGGCGCTGGCAGCAGAGGATTTAGCGCACACGCAAATTTACGCTCCCATTACCGGTATTGCCGCTTCTGTGCCGGTGGTGGGTGACTTTATACAGGCGGGTGCACCAACCATGGTCATTGTCGCCGATCAAAACCTGTGGGTCGAGGCTAATTACAAGGAAACGGCCCTGACCCATATGCGCATCGGGCAGTCGGCTTTTGTGCGTATAGATGCGTATCCGGAAAAAGAATATCGTGCCCATATCCAGAGTATCAATCCGGCAAGCGGCGCTGAGTTTTCTATTCTCCCTGCGCAAAATGCCAGTGGTAACTGGGTAAAAGTTGTCCAGCGCATCCCTGTGCGTATTAAGCTGGAATCCGATCAAGAACTGCCAGACATGCGCGCCGGTAT
This sequence comes from Robiginitomaculum sp., assembly GCA_021776595.1. GTDB lineage: Bacteria > Pseudomonadota > Alphaproteobacteria > Caulobacterales > Maricaulaceae > Robiginitomaculum_B. The sequence goes on from JAJFFP010000093.1 coordinate 12,412, forward strand.
GAGCGTTCATGTGCGTGTGGATACGGGGCATTATCGCGCCGTGCCCACCATATTGCGCCTCCCTTTGCACTGGATGGGTGCTGATGTCGGCCCAAACTGAACCTGGTCGGCATATTAATCGTGCCATGGTTACGGTATCAGTCATGCTGGCCACAACCATGCAGGCTATTGATACAACCATTGCCAATGTTGCGCTGCCTCATATGCAGGGGGCTATGGCAGCAACGCAGGACCAGATATCCTGGGTCTTAACCTCCTATATCGTGGCTGCGGCCATTATGACCCCGCCGACCGCCTTTCTTGCCTCCCGTTTTGGCCGCAAGCGATTATTCGTAATCGCGGTCTGTGGATTTATCATCGCCTCCATGTTTGCCGGTGCCGCCGCAAATCTTGGGCAATTGGTGGGCTTTCGCTTGTTGCAAGGTGCCTTTGGCGCTTCCCTTGTGCCGTTATCACAATCCGTTCTTCTGGATATTTATCCACGTCATCAACATGGTCGCGCCATAGCCATCTGGGGAGTTGGGGTGATGATTGGCCCGGTTCTTGGCCCAACCCTGGGGGGATGGTTGACCGAAACCCTGTCATGGCGCTGGGTGTTTTATATCAATCTGCCCATTGGCCTTATGGCCATCGCAGGGCTTGTATGGTTTGTGCCGCGCACCTATCGGCAGAAAAAGCTACCCTTTGACTGGGCCGGATTTGCATTGCTTAGCCTTTCCATAGGCGCTTTGCAGATGATGCTGGACCGGGGGCAGTCACAGGATTGGTTCGCCGCACCGGAAATTCTCATTGAAGCGGTGCTGGCCGGTTTATGTCTTTATCTTTTTGTGGTGCATATCCTGACCACCAAACGACCTTTTCTGCCACCGGCCATGTTTGCCGACCGGAACCTGTCCACCGGATTATCTTTTATGTTTCTGGTCGGCATTATTTTTCTGTCCACCATGGCGATCCTGCCACCGTTTATGCAATCGCTAAAAGGCTGGCCGGTTATCCTGACCGGGCTGGTGCTGGCACCACGCGGTCTTGGTCTGATGTTTGGCATGATGATTATGGGCCGTCTGACCGAACGTATTGATACTCGCATATTACTGGCCAGCGGTTTGCTGATGATTGCCCTGTCGCTTTATGCCATGAGCCGGTTCACCCTTGATGTCGGGGCACGTGATATAATCTGGACGGGATTTTTACAGGGTCTGGGCCTGGGGGCCATTTTTGTGCCCATGGGTGTTATTACTTTTGCCACATTGGATGAAAAATACCGCAATGAGGCTACGGCTTTGTTTTCTCTGGTGCGCAATATTGGCTCTTCGATTGGTGTATCAATTTCATTTGCCCTGTTGGCGCGTAATGTGCAGATTAATCATGCACAACTGGCGGAGAGGATCACGCCTTATAATCCCTTGATTAGCGTCCTGACACCAAACGGACAGGCCAACCTTGCCACATTGGCCACACTGGATGCGCAAATCAATCAACAGGCCGCCCTGATCGCCTATGTGAATGACTTTCGTTTCATGATCGCTGTAACCCTGCTGGCGGCACCTTTTATTTTGTTATTGCGCGGCCCAGACAAAAAAGGCGACCCGATGGGCCGCCTTGTCTGATATGATTCAAGATGCGGTAAGACTATGCCGCCTCTTCTTCCTCAACCGGGTCACGCAGCACATAACCACGGCCCCAGACTGTTTCGATATAGTGTTCACCGCCAGTGGCATTGGCGAGCTTTTTGCGTAATTTGCAGATAAACACGTCAATGATTTTAAGCTCCGGCTCGTCCATACCGCCATAAAGCTGGTTGAGGAACATTTCCTTGGTCAGGGTTGTGCCCTTGCGCAAGGATAGCAGTTCCAGCATCTGGTATTCCTTGCCGGTCAGATGCACACGTTGTTTGTTTACATCCACCGTTTTGGCATCCAGATTAACCGCCACCGCACCGGTGGTGATAATGGACTGTGCATGACCCTTGGACCTACGAACCACCGCATGGATACGGGCGACCAGTTCGTCCTTGTGAAAAGGCTTGGTCAGATAATCATCCGCCCCATAGCCCAGTCCCTGAACCTTGATCTCCGTATCGGCTGTGCCCGACAGGATCAGCACCGGTGTCTCCACTTTGGAAACCCGTAATTGCTTCAAAACATCAAATCCCGGCATGTCCGGCAGATTTAGGTCCAGCAATATGATGTCGTAATCATATAGCTTGCCCAGATCGACGCCTTCTTCACCAAGGTCGGTTGTGTAAATGTTAAAGCCTTCCGACTTTAGCATTAATTCTATTGATTGCGCTGTCGCGCTATCGTCCTCTACCAAGAGAACCCGCATGAGCCCCTCCCACTTGCCTGCGAATCAGTTTGCAGGCTTCAATTGCATAATGGTTAACTCTATCTACACGCTAGGGGAATCCCCTTAACCAAAGTTAAACAAATCGAACAGTTTTTAACGAATTCCAAAAACTGCATTTCTCACAAATTTTAACGGTGGCGTTTACGTGATCTCAAGATGAGGGGCGTAATGTGTAATCTGAACCTGACACGATAGTAATGGAGTTGCCCTTTATGCACGCTCTTAGAGCCAGCATTGAAGCCCTTGAGCCCAGGCGTTTTCGTGGCCGCGTAACGGCTGTGAACGGTCTGATGATCGAAGCGATGGGGCCTGCCGATGCGTTGGAGCTGGGGGCGCGGGCGATGACCCAAACCCGTCACGGAGAGATCGCCTGTGAAGTGGTTGGCTTTCGTGGGGATCACGCCCTGATGATGCCCTTTGGTCCATTGGATGGTGTGCGTGCTGGCGCGCGTATGGAAATTGACCCTGAGGGGCCTAATGTGCGCCCATCTTCTGCCTGGCTTGGCCGGGTGATTGATGCCTTTGGCAAGCCGATTGATAATGGCGGACCGTTAACATCAGGCCTTTACCCTTACCCCTTGCGTGGTCGCCCACCGGCACCCCATGCGCGGGCGCGGGTCGGATCGCGAATGGATACCGGTGTGCGGGCCATCAATACTTTTACGCAAATTTGCAAGGGACAACGCATGGGCGTATTTGCCGGCTCTGGCGTTGGGAAATCCGTGCTGATGTCCATGCTGGCGCAAAATGCAGATTGTGATGTGGCCGTGATTGGCCTGATCGGTGAGCGGGGCCGCGAAGTTAAAGAATTCATCGACGATGTTTTGGGACCAGAAGGCATGAAACGCACCGTGGTGGTGGTCGCCACTTCGGATGAACCGGCGCTAAGTCGCCGCCAGGCCGCACAGCTTACCTTGACGGTTGCCGAATATTTTCGTGATCAGGGCAAGCATGTCTTGTGCCTGATGGATTCTGTGACCCGCTTTGCCATGGCTCAGCGCGAGATCGGTCTGGCCGCAGGCGAGCCGCCGACCACACGCGGCTATACACCATCAGTCTTTAATGAATTGCCGCGCCTTCTTGAGCGTGCCGGTCCGGGACGGCGCACCGATGGGCGAAGCGAGGGTGCCATTACGGGCATTTTCACGGTTTTGGTGGACGGAGATGATCACAATGAGCCGATTGCCGATGCCACACGTGGCATACTGGATGGTCATATTGTGATGGAGCGCGCCATTGCAGAGCGCGGGCGCTTTCCGGCCATCAATATTTTGAAAAGCATTTCGCGCACCATGCCCGGATGCTGTGAAGGTGACGAAATTAAAATGATCCGCGAGGCTCGACGTGCGCTTGCCGATTATGCGGATATGGAAGAATTGATCCGTCTGGGCGCCTATGCTCGCGGGTCGAACGCCGGTGTGGACAGGGCCATTGCCCTGCATGAACCGCTGGAATCATTTCTGGGTCAGAATAAAGAAGAAGCCACGCCCCTGGGCGATGGCTTCCAGCGACTGGCCGGGATTTTGGGTGACAATAACAATCCCGAAAACGGGGTATAATGGAGGGGTGTAATGCGAAATTTTGCATCATTGGTTAAACTGGCGCGGTTCAAGGTCGAGGAACTGCAAAAACAAATGGGCGCACTGGATGAGGCACGCGCCCATCTGGAAAGTCGCGCCGCCGATCTGGACCGCAGTGTTCCCGAAGAACAGGTGGCCGCCGATGAAAGCCGCGAAGGCTTTATGGCCTATGGCTCTTATGCCCAGGCAGTGATCGAGCGCAAGAACAATCTGCGCGCGTCAATGATCGAACTGGATGCACAAACCGCTTCTTTGCGGGTGCAGTTGGAAGAAGCCTTTCTTGAACTAAAAAAGTTCGAGCTGATGGAAGAACGTCGCCTGGCCCGTAT
>JAJFFP010000094.1 GCA_021776595.1 Robiginitomaculum sp.
CATATTATATTATTTGCCAAATTCTTTACGCAAATAGGCCAGCACGTTTTCGATGTCTTCATCACTCAGGTCCGTATTACCGCCTTTGGCAGGCATAGGCATGGCCGCACCAGGGCTTTCAAACCCGTTTGAGATGTGTCCAATCAGGGTTTCATCATCCTGTGCCTGAACACTGGTGGTCATTATGGAGGCGCTTGTAGCCATAAATAACACGGCCAAAACGGGTTTGAGGTTAAATCTCATGACTGGTTTCTCCTTTTGGGTATTATTACTAATTACTGGCTTTCAAAAAGGCTTTGATATCTTCGGCTTCAAAGCCCAGCAAATTGGCACGGACACGCATATGCGCTACCGAAACGTCCCACTCTTCATCATTCAATTCTTTTGGAGAACGAAGATTGTGACAACGGCCACAATTGTTTTTCCAGGCTTTGGCACCACGCACGACCTGCATGGGGTCGGGCTTGTCTGCCTTTTTGCCTTTGCCATCACCTGCGGCCATGGCTTGGGTGCCCAGCAGCAATAGACTGACCGCCAGGGCTTGAGCGATACCAGTAGTGATTTTGGATAGATTATTCATGATCCTGTCCTTTCCTGACAATCAGAAGCCGTAGGCGATTTGGAATTGATAGAGGGTTTCGCTATCCACGCCGGGCACTTTGAAATCGCGCCACTCAATACCGGCCTTGGTAACAACCGTGGGAGCCAGCCAATAATTCAGTCCAATATTGAAACGATCTTGCGCGTTTTCTTCTTCCAGTTCGTCATGACCGGAAATTCTGAACTCGCCATAACGGACGACCGGCTCCAGTTTGTGGATAAAATCAGAATCTCCAATGCCTGAAAGTCGATAAGACACCTGCCCATACCAGGCCTTCATACCCAACCTTGGTAAAAACGTGCCCGTTGGCTCTTCAGCCGTCGGGGAAAAGAAGGCAGCTCTGTGTGCATTCAGGTATTCAAATCGCGCATTGAGTGCGCCTTTTGTATAAGCTGCATCCGCACCCCAAAGGGTAAAGCGGGCATTGCTTGCCCCGGCACCTACGGCCAATGCCGGACGATCCGCAGAAATAAATATCGGTGCATCTCCATGACCAGCCGGTTCTTCATACCCACTAACCCTGGCGGTAAGAAAAGAGCCGCCAAACTCTAGATAGGGAAGGGCAAAAAAGCCCAAACGACCACCTACTGATTTGTTCTTATTATCATCCTTGCCAGAGCCTTCCAGTTTTACACCACCCTCGAATGTGGTTTGCGGGCCATTGCCAACCGCCAGAGAATAAGTGAACCTTGTGTTTCCAACGGGAAGTGCACCTCGTAATTGCAGCCCGGTATCGCTTCCAGGCTGCACACCGTCATGACCAAAACCCGCCGGTGCATTGGCGATTTTGTTGATCCAGCTTGGGTGCAGGCGTTCTTTGAACTGGCCTATGGGGCTGATGTATTTACCGGCCACCAGCGTGGCATAATCATTAAGGAAAATATCAAACTGGGCATATTCAAGTTCTGTGTTAGTCTCACCATCGCCTGAGGTTGTAAATTCCAGTTCACTTTCAAACATCAAAAGGTCTTTATACTGAAAGTGCAAAATCGGATTAACCTGGCCACCACCAAAACTGTTGGAGGAAGCCTTGTCATTGATGGTGAACCCGGCATCAGCATACCCGGCCAAATGCCATTTGGCATCTGATGGAGCACCAGCATAGCTGCCAGTCTCCAGTTTGGCGGTTTGCTTTTTAACCGCCGCCACCGTTTTTACCGCGCCTTGTGCAGTTTTTTGTGCGGCATTTGCGGTCTGTGCAGACTGTCTTACCGCCTGACGGAGTGCATTTAATTCATTTTCCAGTTTTTCAATGCGTTGTAACAGTTGCTGATTAAGCTGGCTGTCACTGGAATTATCCTGGGCACTGGCCGGTATGGCCGCGATCATGATCAAGGTGAGCGCTGATGCCCCGCATAGTATTTTCTTCATAATGTTTTTCCCTCATCAAAAAGAAATCAGCACGTGGTTTCTTTGTAATTGATGTCCGGATTCTACACTTATTTTTGTAAAATACATCGCGACATAACGACACAAGCCTTTGTATTATACGTATAATGTAATAATAGCCCTCATATGGTTATACGTAAGCAAGCGCCTTTTCCCTCAAAACATTATGGTCCTGCGTCAATGCGCCGCAATTATTCGCATGCAATCAGAGGGAAAGGACTGTTTGCCACGTATTTTCTAAATAAAAGCAATAAACAGGCATAAAGGGTTATAGTATGCAAAAGACTTATCTGGCCGTGCTGGCATTACTCGTGTTTTTGGCAATTTCGCTAATGGCTTTGCCGTCCTATGCTCACGGGAATAAAAAACATCCCCCGGCGGCATCACAAAATACAACGCCTGCGATCGAAAATCCGATAACCCCTCCGGGTCAGGCAACAGACGCCAACCATGAGGCAACACCGCACGAGCATAGCGCTACGGAAGCGGCGCATGAAGAAGGCGCAGGCGCCCATGAGCACGGTGCCGGCGAAGAGGAAGAAGAAGGGCACTCCCATTGGGGGGACAATGGACCAAGCACGCCTTTTGAAAAATTTCTGGCCTATTTGGGCAATTTTCATTCTCTTGTTGTGCATTTCCCGATTGCCTTATTTCTTACCGCCGCTTTGGCACAAGGCCTCTATCTGGGCAGTAAAAAAGAAAGTTACGCGAGTATTGTGCGCTTTTCCGTCTGGATTGCCGCGTTTGGTGCCCTGGGCGCCGGACTGCTTGGCTGGGCCCATGCCGGGCCAATACCGACACATGAATCCACCGTGATGATGAGCCATCGCTGGATTGGCACCACCCTGTTGCTGGGTGGGTTTGCCACTGCATTTATAATGGAAGCATCTTATAGACAAAGAAATGCCGCAACGCTGGCATTGTTGTTTAATCTCAGCCTTTTTGCCATGGCGATTTTTGTCGCGATTAACGGGTTTCTTGGTGGTGCACTGGCCCATGGCGGTATGGAACACCTCATGCCAGGCAATATGATGGTCTGATCGTTGCACTATCCGAAAGACATACGCAGCCTGACTCGTATCAGGTTCTTTGCTGCCCTTTGGGTGGTCATCTTTCATTGGCGCTATAGCTGGGATGTGGATATTGATAAATACACCGGCTTTTTTGAAGACGGTCGTCTCGGCGTAGATGTGTTTTTTGTATTGTCAGGATTTGTGTTGGCACACGTTTATTTTGCAAAAGTGCGCAAGGGTCAGTTTGATTACTGGCGGTTTTTAGTCGCTCGGCTGGCCAGAATATACCCCCTGCATATTATTGTTTTCGCGTTCGTAGGCTTCATGCTGTTTGGCAGCAAGTTGCTTGGCGTTCCCGCGCAAACAGAGGCGTTTCCACCGGGGCATATATTGCCCAATATATTGCTAATTCAGGCTTGGGGTTTGACCCCCGGCGCGACATGGAATGTGCCTGCCTGGTCCATCAGCGCAGAATGGTTTGCATATCTGTTGTTTCCCCTCTTTGCTCTGATCGGCTTGAAGTTTATAAATCGACCGGTTGCAGGCCTGTTGATCGGGTTGCTCATCTTTTTTGTATTTGACCTGATATATCAGGCATATGTCGGATCTTATTTGCCCAGCGCTACCGATAATTTTGGCATTTTACGTATTGTGCCTGAATTTCTCATGGGCTTTTTTCTCTACCTTATTGGCCAGCGTTATAGTCTGAAAAGTAAGTCTGTGCGTATTCTTGCGCTTAGCATTACGGTGATCGTCATGGTGCTGTCCACGCACTGGCACCTAGACGAAAGGTTCATTGCCCTTCTTTCTCTGCCTCTTGTGTTTTTTCTGGCAGAAATTTCAAAAGTGAACGATCCGGTTGTAGCCAAAAAAGTAAACGGATTTGATCCGGTAGAATATATGGGGCGTGTTTCCTATTCGATCTATTTGCTGCATGTACCGTTTTTTATGACCGCCTATAATTTGATGGATGACGTTTTTGGCTGGGTAGATGGCCAGCTCAGCACCGGACTTATGGTTGTGTTACTGATCATATTTATGCCCATCTGCATGCTCAGCTATCACTTCATCGAAGAACCGGCCCGTCACTTTGTGCGCCATCATGGGGATCGGATGGTATTTGCCATCAGGCGTGCATTTTCCGGCCAAACCTCCCCGACGATACAACCTTCTTCCTCTCGTATAAATCAAAAGGACCTTAGAATATGAAAACCAATTCACCATGTTTAATTGGCGCCATGGCCCTCACTCTTATGGCAGGGCCCGTTCTGGCCGATGAAGGACATTCGCATAGTGCCACTGACGTAAGCGAGCACAGGGGCGAAAAAATGGATGCCCCAACCCTGATCATCAAGGCTTATGCCACGACGATTGCCAGTAAAAATGTTGATGAATTATCCAGATATGTGGCCAGCGAGGGTAAGGATTTTACCATTTTTGAGGGTTCTGGTGCCAATTATGGCTGGGCGGATTATCGTGACCATCATCTTGCGCCGGAATTTGCCAATACCGATCTTGTGTTTCATACTTATAAATTCAATGATATAGTGACCCACACGTTAGGTGATATGGCGTATTCAACCTTTGCCATTGAAATGGCTTATACCTATAAAGGCGAGGATAAAAGCCGGACCGGTCGGGGAACTGCCATATTGAAACGCTATGATGATGGCTGGAAAATTGTGCATATGCACACTTCATAATGGAGATCACTATGGCAGTTAGTCTTGATAAAATAACCCGTGAGCTAAGAAAGCAGGCTGACAATGCCTCTCTTGTCAGCCTGGAAGCGCGAATTTGGCAACGCATTGAGGCTTCGCGCCCAAGCGCACTCATGGCACGGTCCTTATTGGTATTACGTCTGTTGCCTATCATCATTGCTCTTGGTCTTGGGGGCACGGTGGGGGCGCGGGCCATGACATCAGAGCATGAGCTATCTGCCTTTTCCGCAATACCAGCCTATAGTGTGCTGCGGCTGGTGGAATAAAGAATGACCACAAAATTGTTGCGTAATTCTATTTTTGCCGTCCTTTTTAGCTTTGTTGCCGGTCTGGCAGGAGTATGGCTTGGTCTGAAGACGCTGCACACATCCAATCCAAGCCCGATCAGCCTGCATGAGCGAATCCATCATGAATTTAATCTTGATTCTGAACAGCAGGCCGCGCTGCATGCCCTTGAAGAAAAATACGCGACCAATCAGGCGCAATATGCAAAAGCGTTAAAGCGCGCCAGCAATGAACTTGCGGCGGCAATCAAGGAACATCATAGCCTTTCCCCGGATGTGGTGCGCGCCGAAAAAAATTATCTTCAAGTTCTTGGCGATTTTCAAACACAGACCCTGCAACATATTTTTGCCATGCGGGCGATATTATCTCCAGAGCAAGCCAAGGTGTTTGATGATATAGTGTTGCGATCACTGCATGACATCGCCCAATAACAAGCCCCAGGCCGACCAGCAAGAAACGGCCCTGGTAAAACAGGCACTCGCAGGTGAGGACACAGCCTATACTGCCATTATGCGGCGCTATAAAATCCCGTTATACCGTTTTGCCTTGCGGCATCTGGATGATGAGGATGATGCCGAAGATGCAGTGCAAGATACCTTTATTGCCGCTTATAACAATCTGCATCGTTACAAACCGCAATACCGGCTTTCCACCTGGCTGTTCCAGATCACCTTGAATAAGTGCAGAGATATTGGCCGAAAGCGTAAAACCCGTGCCTTCATGCAGCGCATGACTCCTTTCATCGAGGAGACGATCGCAGGCAAAGATAATGTGGATAATCCAGAGACCCTGCACCAGTCGCGCAGTGAACTGGCACAAACCAGTGCGCAGATTGCAAACCTGCCGGAAGCCCTGAAATCTGCCTTTATTTTATCCGTAATTGAACAAAAAACCCATAAGGAAATTGCGGAAATTTTACGGATCAGCACCAAAGCGGTTGAGCTTAGGGTTTATCGGGCGCGCCAGCGTCTAAAGGCACAAATGAGTGGCTAAAATTTACAACGCCCATCCCTATTTTCCTATAATACATATGCAATCTAACGACCAAAATCCAGATCTGAACTGGTGTCTTCGTCCAGGCATTTTGTTTCAATCTGAATGGTGCTGAAATAGATGCCAAATTGATCGCGCAGGATTGCATGGGCCTCTTGCAGCAGAGCATCTTCCTTGGTGTCCTCTTGCATATGGATATGGGCAGAAAATAATATTTTGCCGGAGGTTAGCGTCCAGGCATGAACATGGTGAATATCTTCAACACCCTTCAAGTCAGATATAGATTTAATCACGGTCTCAATATCCAGATCGGGCGGCGTGTTTTCCATCAAAATGGATAGAGCCTCGCGGATGATGCTAATGGAGGCGAGCAGTAATACTACGCCAAACGCCATTCCCAGCAACGGATCAATCATCATAAATCCGGTAAAACGTATAACCAGAGCCGCAACTATGATCAGGATGCTGCCGACGAAGGTCTGTAAGACGTGCCAGAACGCACCGCGCATATTGATATTGTCTTTTTGGCCGCCATACAGCAGGCGCAAGGAAATGACTTCGGTAATCAGACCACCCAGAGCCGCCAGCAACATTGGGGTGGTCGGTAAATCCACAGGGTCACCAAGACGCATTCCCCCCATGACAAATACCAGAATTGCCATTAACAGCAAAAACACCCCATTGAGCAGCGCGCCGATGATTTCTGCGCGTGAGGAACCGTAGGTATGCGTCTTGTCAGCGGGTCGGCGCGCCAATGCTGCCGCCACAAATGCCAACACAACCCCGCCTACGGCAGAAAAAGTATGAAACGCGTCAGATAAAACCGAGATGGAACCTGTATAAATGCCAATCCCAAGTTCAATCAGGAAATAGATACCCGTCAGCCAGCCGGTAATACGCAAAGCCTTGGCGTTGGCATTGGCCGGTATGTGGCCGCTATGGCTGGAATGTTGTCCCGTATTGTTCATATTTTGATCTCCGGTTGTGGCCCGGCGATTTTTGGGCACTATACAGTGAAATGGTGCCAACGGGCGTAAAAAATATTTTCACTTCGCGAACCTGTGCAAAGCCTGCATCTTGCAACAGAACGGGCAGAATTCCTTCTGCATTAGGCTGGGTGGTGTCAAAACCGTCCAGCGTTTGGATGGTTTTGAACAACGCTTTTGCCAGCCAGGATTTTTGCTCGCCAAAGTCAGCGATGAAAATCATCCCGCCCGGCTTCAATACAGTGAATGCAGATTTGAATATGGAAAGTTTGGTGCGGGTCGGGACGTGGTGGAGCATCAGGCCGCTAAAGACCTTGTCGACGCCGTTGCGGGGCAGATGAGAAGCCAGTGCATCGCCATAATCCTCTATGAATTTCACCGTCACACCCGCTTGCGCAGTTTTACGCGCAGCGATTGCCAGCACATTGGAGTCCGGGTCAACACCGGTCAACTGCGCCAGAGGTTCCTTTTGCAGGGCAGCAATATCAAGCGTGGCAGTGCCACAGCCAATATCAACAATATGCTCGTCTGGTTCAGGGGCAACAAGATTGATCAATGCGTTTCGCCAGGCACGCTCACGCGTGGTCAAGGCCACGGCAAGGTCATAGAACGGCGTCAGCCAGTGTTTGCCCAAGGCGGGGGTGAAGTTCTCTGCGCGTGTGTCTGGCATGGTTACAAGCCTACAATTTCACCCGGCGCAGTCGAAGTGCGTTGGAAATCACCGAAAAAGAACTGAAACTCATCGCGGCTGCGGCAATCATGGGTGAGAGTAAAATGCCAAATACCGGATAAAGCACCCCGGCAGCCACTGGAACACCAAGTGCGTTATAGGCAAAGGCAAAAAACAAATTCTGTTTGATGTTTTTCATCGTGGCATTGGCAAGACGGCGAGCCCGCACGATGCCGCGTAAATCACCGCGAAGCAGGGTAATGCCTGCGCTTTCTACCGCGACATCGGCACCCGTGCCCATGGCAATGCCTACATCGGCCTGGGCCAAGGCAGGAGAGTCGTTAACCCCATCACCGGCCATGGCAACAACACGCCCCTGTGCTTGCAGGTCCTTTATGATTTTCGCCTTGTCTTCTGGCATGACCCCGGCAAAAACCTGATCAATGCCCAGCTTGTCTGCAACCGTTTTGGCGGTGCTTTCATGATCACCAGTAGCCATAATAATCTTCAAGCCTGCTTTGTGCAGTGCTTTAACCGCCCCTGCCGCACTTTCCTTTACCGGGTCTGTCACCACCAGTAATCCGGCTGGTTTATTATCGACGGCGGCAAACATAACGGTGGCGCCCATGGCACGTAGGCGGTCGGCTTGCTCAACCAGACTGTCATCCAGAGCCTTGTCATTTTGCATCATTTTTGCGTTACCCAGAGAAACCTTCTTGCCGCCGACCAGACCCGTTACCCCCATGCCGGAGTGAGATTGAAAATCGATGGTTTTTGTCAGGGCCAATCCACGTTTCTTGGCAGCCTCAACAATGGCCGCAGCCAAGGGGTGGGCACTGCCTTGCTCCAGACTTGCAGATAATGCCAACAGTACATTGTCAGAAAAGCCCTTGCCAGGAATGATCCTGGTTAGTTTTGGTTTGCCTTCGGTTAGTGTCCCGGTTTTATCGACCACCAGGGTATCAACTTTGGCGAAACGCTCCAGCGCTTCTGCATTTTTGATTAATACTCCGGCCTGCGCACCGCGCCCGGTGGCAACCATGATGGAAATTGGGGTGGCCAGACCCAGTGCGCAGGGGCAGGCGATTATCAGCACCGACACGGCAGCGATCAGGCCATAGGCCATTGGCGGGTTCGGCCCCAGAAACGACCAGGCGATAAAGGCAATGATGGCACTGCCGACCACAGCGGGCACAAATATACCCGAAACGGAATCGGCCAGCTTTTGTATGGGAGCGCGGCTGCGCTGTGCTTCAGCCACCATGCCAACAATTTGCGACAACACCGTGTCTGCGCCGACACGGGTGGCTCGGAATACAAAACTGCCATTGCCATTAATGGTGCCACCTGTGACCGGATCGCCCGGTGACTTCTCGGCGGGAATGGGCTCCCCTGTCAGCAGGGCTTCATCAACGTGCGAGTTGCCTTCAACGATTTCACCATCCACCGGGATTTTATCGCCGGGACGTATCCTTAACAGATCGCCTTTGTGCACATGCCCAAGCGGAATGTCTTCCTCAGTACCATCCTCGCGGACGATACGCGCTGTTTTTGGTGCCAGGTCCAGTAATGCCCTGATGGCTCCGCCAGTGCGCTCACGCGCGCGCAGCTCCAGCATTTGCCCCAGAAGAACCAGAACAATGATAACCGCAGCGGCTTCAAAATAAACAGCTACACTACCATCTTCTGCCCGAAAGGCCGCCGGAAAAACACCAGGAGCAAGGGCCGCAATGGTGCTATAGATATAGGCGGCGCCAGTTCCCATGGCGATCAGCGTAAACATATTGGGGCTTTTGTTCAGGACGGATTGCCAGCCACGAACAAAAAAGGGCCAGCCTGCCCACAACACCACCGGCGTGGCAATAACCAGCTCGATCAATTTTGATATTCGCGGTGGAATCCAGTTTTCAATTTGCAAGCCAAAATACGGCCCCATGGCCAGCACCAGAACCGGCACGGACAATATCAACCCTAACCAAAACCTACGCGTGAAATCGACCAGTTCTTCATTAGGGCCGTCATCAATTGCCGGCATGTCCCTGGGCTCAAGTGCCATGCCGCAAATCGGGCAGGTACCCGGCCCGATTTGTTCTATTTCCGGGTGCATGGGGCAAGTGTAAATAGCACCTTCATCAACAGGACCACTGGGTGGGTTTTCTGCACCATGGTCATGGTGACAGGCATGGCCCTCATGGCCTCCCCCGCCTTGCGTGGCACCGTCCTGATGGTGGTTATGGTTGTGGACTCCCTTTTCGGGTTTGTGCGCGTGTTTATGTTCCATAGGGATCGCTCCAAAAAAGAATGGCTGCAAACAGGCCCAGGGGACGGGAGATGTTTGCAGCCAAGGGTGCCGTTTGCATCACACCCAAGGTTTGGTAAGGAACAGAGACATATGGTGTGTTACCCGTATGCCCATGTCCGAATGGTTATGGTTAGTCAGTGTTTGCATCGGCCTTATCGTGCATTTTATCGTGCATGAGTTTGTGGCATTCTTTATGTTCTTCACTCATGCCTTCGCCTGATTTCATCTTTTCCTTCATGGCCGCCATGTCCATGCCGTCACTTTTCATTTTTTCGCGCATTTTAGACATTATGGCTTTGCATTCTTCAGGCATGCCTTCCATCATCGCGGCGTGTTTTTCTTTCATCATCTTGTGTTTGCCGCCATCCTTCATGGCAGCATGCTTGTCCGACATCATCTGATGCTTGTCTCCACTCATTTGGGAAGCATGTTTATCTTTCATTTTATCGTGCATGAGTTTGTGGCATTTTTTATGCCCTGCACTCATGCCTTCGCCTGATTTCATCTTTTCCTTCATGGCCGCCATGTCCATGCCGTCACTTTTCATTTTTTCGCGCATTTTAGACATTATGGCTTTGCATTCTTCAGGCATGCCTTCCATCATC
>JAJFFP010000095.1 GCA_021776595.1 Robiginitomaculum sp.
CATCGCGTCTGTGCCGGTAAAGCGTTTCAGCTCCTGAACCCCGGTGGGTGAGGTGACGTTGATCTCGGTCATATATTTACCGATGACATCAATGCCAACAAAAAGCAGCCCGCGACGTTTAAGCTCAGGGCCTATGATCGCACAAATCTCCCGGTCCCGGTCGGTAAGCTCCACTGGTTTGGCCTCGCCGCCTACGTGCATGTTGGAGCGGGTTTCGCCTTTTTGCGGCACCCGGTTAAAGCCGCCCACCAGTTCTCCATCAATCAGAAGGATGCGTTTATCGCCTTTGCTCACCTCTGGCAGGAAGGCCTGCACCATGACCGGCTCGCGGCTGATGGCAAAAAAAGTTTCCAGCAAGGCGCTATAATTACTATCGCCCTTGCGAATGAGAAAAATACCGGCCCCGCCATTACCATAAAGCGGCTTGATGATGATGTCTTTATGGCGGGCGCGAAAATCACTGATGGCGATTTCATCCCGACTGATCAGGGTGGGTGGCATCAGATCGGCATAAAGCAGGGGAAACAGTTTTTCCGGCGAGGAGCGCACCCATTTTGGATCATTGACCACCAGCGTATCATCGCTGATTAGCTCCAAAAGGTGCGCCGCCGTGATATAGGCCATGTCAAAGGGTGGGTCCTGGCGCATCAGCACCACATCCACATCTTTACGCAGGTCAAGTTCAACCAAATCGCCTTCAATGGCGTGGTGGCCAGGTTGGCGTGAGACTGTGACCGGGCGGGCGCGGGCAAATATCCGCCCCTCATCATAGCTCAGGTCCTGCGGGCCATAGGTCCACACATGCGTGCCGCGCGCCTGCGCCGCCTCGATCATGGCAAAGCTGGTATCGCCATTAATGTCCACATTGGCAATGGGATCCATCTGCACGGCAAGGCGAAAATGATTACTCATAGGGGGTTACTCTCCCGAAAATTCATTGGCCAGAAACTTCATTGGCTCCGCCTGCCGGTTCAATTTGCTGATCCTGCCCGGCAATGGTGAGATAACTCACTACTTTTTTAACACCGGGCACCAGCCGGGCATGACCGGCGGCGCGTTTGATCTCGCCCTCTGTGCGCACCAGACCGAGCAGAAAAACCACCTGATTGCGGGTTTCGATATTAATGTTGACGCTGCGCACGGATTTATCAGTTAACAGGCGCGAGCGCACCTGGGTGGTAATCCAGCGATCTTTGGCATTGCCCATAAAACCGCGCTTGCCGGAGACTTCAATTTCATTGGCCACCTTGACCACTTTGGGTGCCGTCCAGGCCAGTTTTTCGGCTTCCAGGCGCAATTCCGGCGTTGGCACATTACCCGATAACAGCACAAAACCATCTTCCACCGCCACGCGCACCCCGGATAAATCTCCGCCCGCATAACGGCGAAGCCGCGCGCCTATGGCCATGCCGGCACTGGTATCATCAATGCTGCGACCCACTGGTCGTTCCTTGCTGGCCGCCCCCGAAATGGTGCTGACCACACAACCGGAAAGGCCAAGTACCAGAGTGGCCAGAAGCATAAAGCGCAGAAACGTCATGATGAACTCCGAAATGAAAAATTCGAATCAGGCTTTAGAATACCGCAGTTTTGCCCTCGCTGTCCGCAACCCACGCAGATTTGATATGGTGCGGTATGGTAAGACCGCCAGTCAGAATGACATCAAAGCGCACATTCAAATGGCTCAAGCGTTGATTTTTTGCCAAAAATGCCAGTCCGGCCCGCACCAGACGGGCGGCTTGTGCCGGATGCACGGCCTCGGCGCTGGCCCCGCCTTTGCGGGATTTTACCTCTACAAAAACCAGATTTTCACCCCGGCGCACCACAAGATCAATTTCGCCCGCACCGGTGCGATACCGCCAGTGCAATATCCGATAGCCTTTGAGCATTAAAAGGAAGGCGGCCAGACGCTCGCCCCACAAACCGCTGTGATAGGCCCGTCGACGGGCGCGGCGCGATGGCTTGCTCATGAGTTGTTTTGTAAGGCCAGCGCCCGGCGATACACGTCTTTTCGCGCCCGGCCACTAATGCCTGTCACCTCATCAACCGCGCTTTTCAGGCTGTTGTTTTGCATGGCATGGCCCAAAGCCTCGTCCACCTGGGCGTCATCCCATTGCTCTTTGCCTTCCGGCGGAGCTACCACCAGCACCATTTCCCCGCGCTGCTCTTCTGTTGGAATTTGTGCGACCAATTGATCCAATGGCGCGCGATAAAGGCTTTCATAACGCTTGGTCAGCTCACGGGCCAGCATGGCCGGGCGCGGGCCAAACACCTGTGCCATATCCTTGATCACCACCTCTATGCGCCGCGCGGTTTCATAAAACACCAAACTGGCAGGCACCGGTTTTAGCGCTTCAAGGGCGCGTATCCGTGCCGCGCTTTTTGGTGGCAGAAACCCGGCAAATAAAAATTTATCGGTGGGCAGGCCAGAAACGGTTAGCGCCGCCAAGGCCGCGCTTGGGCCGGGTATGGCAAAAACCGCAATCTGGCGGTCCGCCGCTTCACGCACCAGCTTATAGCCTGGATCGGAAATTAGCGGCGTTCCGGCGTCACTGATCAGGGCAATTTTGGCGCCGCTTTCCAATTGCGCCAATACATTTTCCCGTAACGCGCTGGCGCTGTGCTCATGATAAGCGGTGCATTTTGGGCGCAGGCCATAGGCATCAAACAGGCGTCGGCTCATGCGTGTATCTTCGGCCAGAACCAGATCGGCACCGCTTAGCACATCCAGCGCCCGCAGGGTAATATCGCGTAAATTGCCGATCGGGGTGGCCACAAGATATAGCCCCGGTGCGAGATCACGGGCATCCGGCGCGATGATCCCTTGCGGCAGGGCGGTGCGGTCTTTAGGATTGTTCTGCATATCTAGGACAATTATACCCATGAAGTTTTTACAAGTGTGGACTGATTTTTATCGCGGTGGAAGAGGGGCGCTTGTTCTTCTGGTCGGCGCGCTAGTGCTGGCTGCCTGTCAGAGCAGTGCGCCAATGCCCGGACCCTATATCCCGCCAACACGGCCAGCACCACAACCGCAACCCCAGCCCGGTGGGCAGACGCCAACGCCAGCGCCAGAACCCATCGGCCCTGGCGGGCTGGTGCCGCCGCATATGGAGGGGCGAAATCTGGTGCGCATCGGCCTGTTATTACCGTTTGGGGCACAAAGCGCGGCGCTGCGCGATGAAGCACGATCCATGCTGAACGCCGCACAAATGGCGCTGTTTGAAGCCAATGATCCGCGTCTGGTGCTGATCCCCAAAGACACCGGCGGCACCGCCGAAGGGGCACAAAGCGCCGCCAGTGCCGCCATTAAGGATGGGGCGGTGGTCATATTGGGGCCGGTTCTGGGGCGTGCGGTTTCAGCCGCCGCCGGCCCGGCGGCCAGAGCGCGTATTCCGATGATTGCGTTTTCAACTGATCGCAGCGTTGCCGGCAATGGGGTATATCTGCTTAGCTTTTTGCCGGAAGCCGACATAGAACGCATGTTGGCATTTATTGCCAAGCGCAATCAGCAGGCCTTTGAAAGCCTGAGCGCACTTCGCCCTGATGCGACCCAACCGGTCAAGGACACCACCATAAGGGCGCTGGCACTATTGCGACCCGACAACCCCTATGGCGACCGCATTGAAGAGGCACTCTTTAGCCAGACGGCAAATCTGGGCCTTTTTATCACGGACATTGCCCGTTATGGTCGCGATTCCCAAACCATGAGCGCGCCGGCCCGGCAAATCGCCCATGTGGAAGAGCGTAATAAAGCGGTAAAAGCCTGGGAGGAAGCTGGCGGGTTTGGTGATCCAGGTCTGGATCCTGAATTTGCTTTTTCGCTTCCCTATCAGGCAATCTTTATCCCTGAAAGCGGGGTGCGACTGCGCTCGCTGGCGCCCCTGTTGCCCATTTATGGTGTGGACCCCAAAATTACACAATTCATCGGCACCAGCCTGTGGAATGATGAGGAATTATTGCGTGAACCGGCGCTTTTTGGTGGCTGGTTCCCGGCACCCAATGCCAAGGATCGCGGTGCATTCGTGCAAGATTATGAGGCACTTTTTTCTGAAAAACCGGGTCGGCTGGCCAGTCTGGCCCATGATGGACTGTCTTTGATCCCGCAAAGCCTGACCGGGGGACGGGATGGTCTTGAGGTTGATTTTGGAAAAATTGAAAGCCCGCTGGGGTATTTAGGGGCCGATGGACTTTTTCGCTTTGGCAAGGATGGACAGGTTGAACGCCTGCTCAGCGTTTATGAAATCCGGCCGGGCCGGTTCAAGGAAATCGATCCCGCTCCGGCGCAGTTTTTAGATGAGGACGAAACCACTGATCAGGGTGCGTTTTAGGGTCCAAACTCATTCAGATGTTTAATTTCATGCTTTTAGGACATGCTGAATGGAAGAAAGGCTGGTGCAGCAAAGGCTAC